>CANFVX010000105.1 GCA_947450495.1 Gammaproteobacteria bacterium | reverse complement strand
GGGTCTGCTTTGATCTCGTCGCTTTTTTCGCGGAGCTGGGTCAGAACTTTGGTTGATGTCGTCTGCACCAGTTCCTGCGCGGAAGAGTCGTCAGCAGCCATTGCCAAGGGGCACATCAAGGTGCCAAGAATCAAAAGAAGTGGGACCAGTCGTGTCATGGGTATTTCCAGATGAGGGCTTGAGGCGGACGCGAACCAAGATCGCGTCAAGGGCTTTGGGGTTCCGGTTTGGCGGTCTTGTTGTAGAGAAATTCCTGAATCATTTTTTCCAGTACTACCGCAGATTGAGTAATGGTGAGTTCGCTACCGTTCTTCAAATAGGACTCCTCTCCGCCCGGTTCCAGCCCAATGTACTGCTCGCCGAGCAGGCCAGAAGTGTAAATGTTAGCGGCGGTGTCGGTCGGGATGTGGTCGTAGCGTTGTTCGAGCCGGACCGTCACGCAGGCTTGAAAACGTTTGGAATCAAAACCGATATCCGAGATGCGACCCACCACCACACCGCCCATTTTGACCGGGGAACGGACTTGAAGCCCGCCGATGTTGTCGAAATAGGCGCGCACTTCGTAGCCCGGTGGCGCCGAGAAGTCCGCCAGATTGGCGACTTTCATGGCCAGCATCAGCAGGGAGGCCAAGCCGAGCGCCACAAAAATGCCAACAGAAATTTCAATCAGGCGGGGATCTTTCATCTCATCCTCAGTTGAACATCAAGCCGGTCAATACGAAATCCAGAGCGAGAATCGCGAGCGAGGAATGCACCACCGTCCGCGTGGTTGCCGCGCTTACCCCTTCAGAGGTCGGCACCGCGTCGTAACCTTCGAATACGGCAATCCAGCTCACAACAGCACCAAACACCAGGCTTTTGACCAAGACGCCGTTGAAGACATCCTGAACCAGCATGACCTTGGCCTGCATTTGTGACCAGAACGCACCCTCGTCCACCCCGAGCAGGCCGGTACCGCAGAAGTAGCCCCCCATAATGCCAATCGCCGTGAAAATCGCGGCCAATAGCGGCATCGAAAGCACCCCGGCAACGAAGCGCGGCACGACCACACGAGCCATCGGGTCGACGGCCATCATTTCCATGGCGCTGAGTTGTTCGGTTGCCTTCATAAAACCGATTTCGGCCGTGAGGGCAGATCCGGCGCGTCCCGCGAACAAGAGAGCGGAGATGACCGGGCCAAGTTCCCTCAGCAAAGATTTCGCCACCACCACGCCCAAAGATGCCTGCGCGCCAAAAGTGACCAGCGTGTTGTAGCCCTGTAGGCCCAGCACCATGCCGACAAAACTGCCCGACACCGCGATGATCAGCAGCGACTCCACGCCCACCGACCACATCTGTTGCAAGAGCAGGCGCGGCCTCAGCAGCAGGCCGGGTATACGGATGAGGACACTCAAGAGGAACAGATGCCCCCTTCCCAGACGCTCAAAGAGACCCAGACTCCGTCGCCCGATCGTGGCGAGCAGCGCCATCAAAGCGGCGTCTCCAGCAAGTCGCCAAGATAGGGGCGGGCTGGGAAGTGAAACGGCACCGGGCCGTCGGGCAGGCCGCCCATGAACTGACGGACCATCGGGGATTCGGACTCTCGTAATTCCGCCGGTGTTCCCGCGCCGACAATTTTGGCGCCCGCCATAATAAACAGGTAGTCAGCAATTGAGCTGGTTTCCGCAACGTCATGCGAGACGATGATGCTGGAGAGGCCCAGCGCGTCATTGAGTTCGCGAATCAGACGCACCAGAATTCCCATCGAGATCGGGTCTTGACCCGCAAATGGCTCATCGTAGAGCACCATTGTTGGGTCCAGCGCAATGGCCCGCGCCAGCGCCACACGCCGCGCCATGCCGCCTGAAAGCTCCCGGGGATAGAGATCCCGCGCGCCGCGCAAGCCCACCATTTCGAGTTTCATCAACACCAGACTCCGCAGAATCGAAGGCGGCAGCCGGGTATGTTCGCGCAAAGGGAACGCCACGTTTTCGAAGACCGTCAAATCGGTGAGCAACGCGCCGTTCTGGAACAGCATGCCCATGCTCTTGCGCAACCGGTACAGGTCGTCACGGGGAAGCGTTTGGACGTTCGCTCCGTTTACCTCGACGCTGCCTTGCTGGGGCGTGAGTTGTGCGCCAATCAAGCGTAAAAGCGTCGTTTTTCCGCTGCCGCTCGGCCCCAGGATGGCGGTGACCTTGCCGCGCAGGATATCCAGATCCACGCCGTCAAAAATCGCCCTCGATCCCCGCCGGAAGTGCAGATTTCGAATACGAACGATGGAATCAGGGCCTGAGCTTGGGCTGTTCATGACTGCCTTCCGGGGGGCCTTAGTCTAGAGCCCTAAAGGCACCGCCGAAACCATTAATGTGGGCCTTACTGCCGAAAAATCGACCGGCTGGCGCCCGGCGTTCAAATGCGCGACCGTATGCGCCTTTTTTGGGATCCGGTTTGCTCGGGGGAGGCGCTGGTGGATTGTATTCAGGACATCGAAGTCGAAAGCCTAGGCCACGGCGGCTGGAGGCTTGGCTGGCAACCAAACTTCAGCGCCCGAGGGGTGGCGGTGCATTGGGGGCCGCAGCCGGACGCTATCCACCGAACTGCACTCGTCAGTGAAGCGCACGGCACGGCCGAGTTGAGGCTGCCCGAAGCTTGCGTGCGCCCCTATTTCGAACTCGTCGCCGAGGACGGTGCCCGGATTGTGGTGGCCGAGCGTCAGGTGCCGCTGGAGGGGGGCGTCAATTTCAGGGATTTGGGCGGTTACCAGACTCGCCAAGGCACCCGTTTACGGTGGGGTAAGTTGTTTCGCTCAGGCCATATGTCTCGCCTGACGGCGGCCGACCAGACTTTATTGACGGCACTGGGCATTCGGACTGTGTGCGATTTCCGTATGGCCGAAGAGCGCGCGAACGAAAACGCCACGCTCAGTTGTGAGCCCACGCTGGAAACTCTGGGCATTCCGCCAGGCCTTAAAGATCGCTTTTTCCTGCATCGACTGTTTGAGCAGACCGATGACCCGGCGGTGGTGGTGGAGGCGATGCACGAGATCATGCGCTCGCTGATTATCGAGTGCGCCCCGCACTACGCGCGGCTGTTTGACGCGCTGCTGGGCGCCGCCGACGGCAGCATCCTGATGAACTGTTCTGCGGGTAAGGAGCGGACGGGCGTGGGGGCGGCACTGCTCCTCCTCGCTCTCGGTGTTCCGCGCACCACCATCCTGTACGATTTCGCTCTCTCGCGGCGCTACTTCCCGGCAGCTTCTGAATTGCCGCGGGCGCGCGAGAAGTACAATGTTCAGGAACGACCTGGCCGCGATGTGGAGGCGCTGATGGCGCCGCTGCTCTTCACGCGCGAGTCGTATCTGGAAGCCGTGTTCGGTGTGATCGACGAGCGCTACGGCGACGACGACAGCTTTCTGCGGCAAGCAATGGGCGTGGGTGAGCCAGAGCGTGCTCGTCTGCGTGATCGCTTCACGTCTTGAGGGGAGAGACGACAAACTATGAGCACGCTATATAGCGATAACGATAAATACGCATGGCAATCCACGTTCGCGATCGTCGAGGCGTACAACGCGGCCGTGAAAGATTTGGTGCGCAAGCGCTTCGCCGAATTTGCCGGTGAGTGGAATGATTTCGTCGCCGGGCCAGCCTATGACGTGATTACCAAAGACGACATCGCGGCGATCGAAGCGCAGCTGCTGGCCAACGGCTACCGCTTTGAGCCCTCCGCCATGTCTTCGGCGGCGGAGCGACCGCATGCCTATCGTGACTCAGGGGTGAATCTCGCCGACTTTTCGTTCGAACACCCGGCCGCGCCCACCGCCGAACCGGACGCGGAAGGGCGCGAACTGCGCGGCGTGGGCGATAACGTGGTCTCCCGCAAGACCGACCTCATCGGCATCGCTCGCTACGTGCGCACGAGTGACAAAGTGCTCGAATACCTCACGCAGGGCGTGCCACCGAATACCATCGCGGTGGTTGAAGACTCCGGCGGCACGCTCACCGCGCCGGTGTTGGAGAAGTTCACGGGCGTTCTTTGCGCGGGCGGCACGACGCGTTCGCACCTTGCCATTCTCACGCGGGAGTACGGCATTCCCTGCCTGATGAACGCGCGCTTGTCGGGCATCCGCGACGGCGACAGGCTGATGCTTGAAGTCACCGCACGTGCCAAAACAGCCGACGACTACCAGACCGGGGCCGACGTTTCTGCCCGCGTCTTTCGTCTGCCGCCAGCCTGATTAGCGAGAAGGAATTGCCATCATGTCCGAACCGCAACTGACTTATGCCCAACTGCTGGAAACCAATAACCTGATCCAGCAGAACGCCGATGAAACCTACTGGCTGTGCGCCACCCGCACGGTGCAGGAATCCAAAATCTTTCCGGTTTCTGCCTACATCCTGTTTTCCTACCTGAACTGCTGGTATCGCTATCCCGAACTGCTGCGCAAAATAGAGCGGCACATGTCGGCCGAGGAAATCGGCGATCGGGCACGCAATCAGGGCATCAAGATTGTGGCCTGGTGTCTGCCCTGCTTCTATTTGCTAGGGCGCGAGATGCTCATCAACTGGGGCGTTATCACGCCGAGCGACGGGGTGAAGGATCTCATCTACACCCTCGATTTCTGGAAGCGCTTCCAACTGTCCTGGCACCGGAACAACGGCAACCTGATTAATCGGCAGGCGGGCCATCGTGCCCAGGTGTTGCCCGAGCAGCGATTGTAGGTTTTCCACGCCGATGCGTTTGAGTGCCGTGACGGCGATCCCCTGCACAAGGCGGCGCAGTCGTTTCTGGCTGCTGCCGCCCAGTATGGATTTCTGGTGTCCTGCGAGAGCCGCCTGACGCTGCATAACCATGGTCCCTACCGGATTTCGGATAAACGCGAAATGCTGGTGCGCGACTTCCTCGAACTTTCCGAATCCACGGTCCCGTGGCTCGACGGCGTCGGTGGCGAAATCCCCTACAACAACCTCACGGTGACCATGATTCTCGAAGGCTGCCACATCAATCTGCTGGACGATTGGGGCTCTTTCGAATCTGAACCGGAGATGCGTGCGGAACACATGGTGGGCGTTGGGCTGTATACCGCCGACACGCTGTCGGAAGGTCATATCCCGGTCGGCATGGGCAGCAAGGAAGAGTTAACCGCAACCTTTATTGACTTAACCGAGCGGATTAAAACCGCGACCGCCGCGCTGTGGCGCGAAATGGCCGGTTGGACCCGTGACCAACAGCTTGATGCGGGCGCGATTACCTACTACGCCGTGATCCGGGAATTCGC
This sequence comes from Gammaproteobacteria bacterium, assembly GCA_947450495.1. GTDB lineage: Bacteria > Pseudomonadota > Gammaproteobacteria. Next base: position 4,540 of record CANFVX010000105.1, on the reverse strand, counting down.
CCTCATCGCCGGTTGCTACGAGATGGAAGACTGGATGCTCATCGACGAACGCGCGGAGCGCTTCCGGCCCTTGCTGAACGATGAGTACGGCAATCTGTTTCTCGGCGAACTGGTTGGCTACATCAGTTCGCCCAGTCAGCGGATGCACGACTACACCATGATGCAGCACACCGACGCGCCCACCCGCTCGCTCTCCTACATCCCCTACTCCATTCTGGAAGACGGTAACTACACGCCGTCAGTCGGGCCCATGCGTCCGGGCGACAGCTACTTGCCGCGCAAGAACGATCGTTATCGCACCACGCAGGGCGTATTCAGTCTGGAAGAATTCATGCGCCGCTCGCGGGAGTTTGTGCCGCAGGTGTGCCAGCCGCAGTATCGATACCTCTGCGCTGACTGGGTGAAATACAACGCCCACACGCCGCTCGCCGAAGCGCTTTTCAAGCTTGAGCAACAACATTCACGCGTCCTGAAAGACGCCGGCGCCGGCTTGCGTCGCGATGACGTAGAAACTCGGCGCAACCAGACTTGAGAGGAGATGCCTCATGAATAACGATTTGCACTGGGTGATGCACGGCGTCGCGATCCGCAAGCACGGGAGTGCGCATGACATCGCCGCCATTTGTGGCTTGCCCGAAGCGCGGGTAACAGAAGTGCTGGCTACTGCCGCCGCGGGCGGCCGGGTGGTGGAATCAGACGGGCGTTATCTGCTGTCGCCCGCAGGCCAACTCATTCTGGCCAGTGATTACTCTCGCTTCTGCGGCCCGCTGCGCGCCAATGCCGGCTTTCATTCCGCGTATGAACGTTTCGAGCGGATAAACGTCGAACTGAAGCAGCTCATTACGGATTGGCAGACGGTAGAGTTGGGTGGCAAACGCGTCCCCAACGACCACGCTGATGCCGCCTATGACCGCCGCATCATCGATCGCCTCGGCGACCTGCATGAACGCTTTGAGCCGATTCTTCGTGCCTTGGTAGCCGGCGCGCCTCGCTTGCGCGTGTATCAGGACAAACTGATGGCAGCGCTGGAGTCTGCGGAAGCGGGCGACGTGGCCGCGGTTAGCGATGCCCGTACCGACAGTTACCACACCGTATGGTTTGAACTGCATGAAGACCTGCTCCGTTTGATGGGGCGGCAGCGCGAAGAGTAATCAATTAAAACGCCCTGCCGCTGGCGGGCGATGAACAACTGACTGAACTGGATTTGAAGGGGAATTAAAGATGGGTCGTCTGAACGGAAAGATTGCATTAGTCACGGGCGCGGGCACCGGCATTGGACGGGCTTGCATGGTGATGTTTGCCAAAGAGGGCGCCACGGTTTTCGGGGTCTCTCGCACGCAGAGCAATCTGGATGAATCATTGCGTCTGACCCAAGCGGCCGGCGGCCAGGGCAGCGTCTTCAGCGCAGATCTTTCGCAACCCGAGCAGGTGGAAGCGGCGATTAATCAGTGCGTCGCGACCTATGGTCGAATTGATATCCTGCTGAATGCCGCCGGGGTGGGGTACAACCTCCGCGAGACCAGCGAAGGCTCAATGGACCCGGTTCACAGCACGCCGATTGATAAATGGCGCGAGGTCATGGCGCTGAATCTGGATAGCGTGTTCTATGTCTCGCGTCTCGTGATACGTCAGATGAAAACCCAAGCCAAGGGCGCCATCGTGAACGTGGCGAGTATCTTTGGCCTTGGCGGTGCGCCGGATGCGCATACCTACACGGCGACCAAAGGCGCCATCATCAACCTCACCCGTTCAATGTCGGTCGCCTATGTCGACGACAACATCCGCTGCAACGTAGTGGCGCCAGGTTTTGTCGCAACCCAGATGGTGGAGAGCGTGATTCCGATGCTGTTCTCGGCGGAAAACCCCAAGCTGATCTCCCCGATGGGCCGGCCCGCAACGCCTGATGAAGTCGCCTATGCCTGTCTCTATCTGGCGTCCGACGAAGCCTCGTATTGCACCGGCAGCGTGCTCACGGTAGATGGCGGCTCGACCGCTCGCGCCTGAGTTCACGCCTCCCACAGCCGCCATGGAATACGTCAGCACCAAACGCTACTACTGCCCGCAATGCGGCGTGGACGCGCTGGAGAGTCTGGACAACAAACTCTACGGTTGCTCGCGCTGCGGGCACACGTATTTCCACAATACGGCGGTTGCTGTGTCGGCAGTCATAGAGCACGAAGGGCGCATTGCCTGGATTACCCGCGCGCGCGAACCCGGCGCGGGATTGCTCGACTTGCCGGGCGGCTTTGTCGAGCGCGACGAGTCGCTGGAAGAAGCAGTGTTGCGTGAAACCCGGGAGGAAACCGGATTCACGCCATGCGATCCGCGCTACCTGTTTTCTATCCCGAATCGCTACATTTTTCACGGCGTGCGATACAGCACTGTGGATGTGTTCTTCGGTTGCCGCCTGCTGGATTTGGGCCATTTCGTCCCCAACGATGAAGCGTCGAATCTGGAATGGATGAGGCCCGAGTCGGTAGATTTGGGCCGGATAGCCTTCGAATCGACACGCCTCGCGCTCGCCAAATTGCTGAAGCCCTGAGGGCTGACCACTTCTCCTGCTGAGGTTCGCCTGCGGCACGCGGCCGCATCATCTCGACGCCGCGTGCGTCTTTCAGGGTCGGTTTAGCCAATGACTCGACTTCTTGTTTCACACGGCGGCCAGCTTGACGTCAGTCGCTAGCGCCCGACAATGCCCTGACCATCGCAAAGGATTTTAGTGACATGAGCAACGCAGGCGAACGACTCCCGGGCACCCCCACTCCCATGCATCGCTGGTCGGGTGCGCAGGGCGTGACCATTGCCGGCGACAGCTGGGGTGATCCGGAGGGGCCGCTCGTGCTCCTCCAGCACGGCGGTGGGCAAACCCGCCACGCTTGGAAGAATGTGGGCGAGGCCTTGGGTGCGGTCGGTTATTACGCGGTAGCGTTTGATGCTCGCGGTCACGGCGATTCGGACTGGGCTGCTGATGGCGTCTACGGTCAGGACATCATGGTGGAGGACCTGGCCTGTGTGCTCCGAGCGCTGGGCAGGCAGCGCGCAGTATTGGTAGGCGCCTCGATGGGCGGTGCGACAAGCCTGGTCGCCGTTGGCGAGGATCGGGTCGACGCAACGGCACTGGTTTTGGTGGATATCGCGCCTCGCATTGAGCCAGAAGGCGTGGAGAAAATTCAGGCGTTCATGAATCAGCGACCTGAAGGCTTCGATTCGCTGGAAGAGGTCGCGCAGGCCATTGGCGCCTATCAGCCACACCGGAAGCCGCCAAAGGATCTGGCGGGGCTTGCCAAGAATCTTCGGCTGACGCCTGACGGCAAATATCGTTGGCACTGGGACCCGCGTTTCATGACGCTCCGACGCGAAATGGACAAGCGCCTGGTACGTCTTGAGGCCTGTGCATCAGCGCTTGAGTTGCCGACCTTGCTGGTGCGAGGCGGCCTGTCTGATGTCTTGAGCGAAGAGGGGGCGGCGGCCTTTCTGGTGAGCTGTCCGCACAGCGAATACGTCAATATCACGGACGCCGGGCACATGGTGGCGGGCGACCGCAACGATGTATTCGGCAAGGCCGTGATCGATTTTCTAGCCCGCACCGTGCCGGTATCAGGCGCGCCCGTCCATGCGGCGCATGAGTTGCATCCTCATCATCAGGGCTTGCCGGGGGATGTGACTGACGTGCCCTGAGGGGCTTGTTCAGGCCGCGCGGCGCCGCTCGGCCACGTATTCCATGCGAAGAAACACGTTGTTGGCGACCAGCGCGCTGACCACTAGTCCGGCGCCTGCCAGTTCCATCACTGAGAAGTGATGGCCCTGTAAGGTTCTAAACGCGAAGGTCATCACCGGCATGAAGTTGATAAACAGCGTGGCGTTCAGCGGACCAATGCGTTTGTTGCCGAAATTCCACGCCAGCATTGAAAACAACACGCCTGCAAAACTCAGATAGGCCAAGGACCAGCGCACGCTCCAAAGACCGTCAAAGGTGGGAAGGCTCACGCTGCCGGCCGCCACCACACAGACCGCCACGACCAGATTGGCAAGCCCCCCGGGCAGCATGGTTAACACGGTGATTCGCCATATCGACCAGCCCGCCAAGCGGGGCGTGCCCATGGTGTAGAGCACCCAGGCGAGCGCCCCCAGAAAGACTAATCCGTTGCCGAGCATCTCCCCGGAAGTCTCTACAAACTGAAGCTCGCCTTTAGTGACGACCAGCACCACACCGGCCAGCGCAACGCCGATGCACACGAGCGTAAAGCCTGCCGGGCGCTTGGCTTGCAATACCCATTGCAGTACGGCGGCGATTGAAGGCTGCAAGGCGACAATGACCACGGCATGTTCTGCGCGCGACATCGACATCCCGAGAAACACCAGCGTGGGCGAGGCGCACATGCCGATGAGCCCGAGCGCCCAGGCGGATTTCCATTGTTTGCCGAAGCGGAGCGCCGAGGGGCCTTCAAGCCAGACGAGCACCGGCAGCATCACCGCCAGCGCTACGAGATACCGCAGGGCGGTAGACGTAAAAGGATCAATAACGCTGAACAGGTCTTTC
>CANFVX010000104.1 GCA_947450495.1 Gammaproteobacteria bacterium | reverse complement strand
GTCGGCGCTTGCACCATTCCTGCTGGTTTCGGCGCTGGTTTCGATTGCGGCGTCCATCGCGCTCGGCGGGTGGACCTTTTCGGTGGAAGCCCTCGGTTTCAAATGGAACCGCATCGACCCGATGAGCGGTATCGGGCGGATGTTCTCCACCAAGAGCCTGATGGAACTGATTAAAGCCACCGTCAAGTTTTTACTGTTGCTGGGGATCGCCTTCGGGGTGCTCTGGCACGACGCCACCGCTTTGAAAATGCTGGCCTTGATGCCCTTGCATGCGGCGCTGGCCGCCACCGCAACAATGGCGTTCAAGGCATTTTTTGCGGTCTCCGGCGGCACAGTACTGATCGCCATGCTGGACGTTCCGTTCCAGCTTTGGGATTACGCGAACAACCTGAAAATGACCAAGCAGGAGTTGCGCGAAGAGGCACGTGAAAGTGACGGATCGCCTGAAGTAAAGGCGAAAATCCGCGGGCTCCAGCAAGAGTTGGCACGGCGTCGAATGATGGAGCAGGTGCCGAAGGCCGACGTGGTCGTCACTAACCCGCAGCACTTTGCGGTGGCCTTACGCTTTGACCCGGCCACGATGGCGGCACCGCTACTGGTGGCAAAGGGGGCTGATGAGGTGGCCTTCCGCATTCGCGAACTGGCGAAAGGCGCCGGCGTGACGATTCTCGAGGCGCCGCCGCTCGCGCGTGCCGTGTATCACTCCACGAAGATCAACCATGAAATTCCCGCTGGGCTTTATCTGGCAGTAGCGCAGGTGCTGGCTTACGTCTTCCAGTTACGCAAACGCCCGACCGGCGTGCAGCAACCACCACCGCCGCGTGATTTCTTGATTCCGCCGGAACTTCAGTTTTAAGCCCCCGGCTAGCATGAACCGCTTTTTTACAGCCGACCGATTAATTGATGGCGCGGCCATCAGGTGAGGGTTTTGCGATGGCAACGATGATTCCTGGCCTCCAGGGCCGTGAGATGCTCGCCGTAGTCTTACGCAACGGGCTGGCGATCCCGGCGCTCTTGATGGCCTTGCTGGCCATGATGATCCTGCCACTGCCGCCGCTGCTGCTGGACGTGCTTTTCACGTTCAACATTTCATTGTCGATCGTGATTTTGTTGGCGAGCATTTACAGCCGCAGGCCGCTTGATTTCGCGGCGTTCCCCACCGTACTGCTGGCCGCCACGCTGCTGCGGCTCGCGCTGAATATCGCTTCCACCCGCGTGGTGCTTTTGCATGGACACAGCGGTCCATCGGCTGCGGGCGAGGTCATTCACGCGTTCGGCAATTTTGTGATTGGCGGCAATTACGCCGTTGGTTTTGTGGTCTTTGCCATTTTAGTCATTATCAATTTTGTGGTCGTCACCAAGGGCGCAGGCCGTATTTCAGAGGTGAGTGCGCGGTTTACCCTGGACGCCATGCCAGGCAAACAGATGGCGATCGATGCTGACTTGAACGCGGGCATTCTCACTCAGGATGAAGCGCGTAAACGTCGCGCGGAAGTGACCCAGGAAGCGGACTTCTATGGTGCGATGGACGGCGCCAGCAAGTTTGTGCGCGGTGATGCCATGGCCGGCATTCTGATCGTGTTCATTAACATTATTGGCGGTTTCGTCATCGGCGTCGTTCAACACAGCATGTCGATGAGTGAAGCCGTTCGGGTATTTACGCTGCTGACGATCGGTGACGGTTTGGTGGCGCAGATTCCGGGCTTGCTGCTCGCGGTAGCATCGGCGGTGATCGTGACCCGAGTCTCCGCCGAGGCCGATGTCAGCCAGCAAATCGCGAGTCAGCTGTTCGAGGATCCGCGGGCGCTTGGCGTTACTGCCGGCATTCTGGGCGCGATGGGCATGATCCCTGGCATGCCCAATATTGCGTTCCTGACCATGGCCGCTGGTGCTGGTTATATCGCCTGGCGAGTGAAGCAAAAGCGAACTGAAAAAGCCTTGGTAGTGCCTGAAGCAGCGCCGCCACCCCCGGCGACTGATACGAAGGAATTAACCTGGGATGACGTGCAGCCTATTGATTCGATCGGTCTGGAAGTGGGCTATCGCTTGATTCCGCTGGTGGACCGCAACCAGAACGGCCAATTGCTCAGTCGTCTCCGCGGCGTTCGTAAGAAACTTTCGCAGGAACTCGGTTTTCTGGTGCCCGCCGTGCATATCCGGGACAACCTCGACCTCGAGCCGACCGCTTATCGCATCACCGTCCACGGCGCGACACTCGGTAACGCCTCGGTGCAGGCAGGGCGAGAGCTTGCGATCAATCCCGGTCAAGTATTCGGGCAGTTACGCGGCACCGTCATCAAAGACCCGGTGTTCAATCTCGAGGCGGTCTGGATTGGCGAAGACCAGCGTGAGCAGGCGACTTCGCTCGGCTATACCGTGGTGGATGCCAGCACTGTGGTGGCGACCCACATGAGCCAAATCATTCAGGACCATGCGCAAGACCTGCTGGGCCACGACGAGGTGCAGAAGCTCCTGGACGGGCTGACCAAGACTTCGCCGAAGCTGGTGGAAGACGTTGTGCCCAAGATCGTGCCGCTGGGGATTCTGGTGCGCGTGATGCAAAACCTGCTTCGAGAGCACATACCGGTTCGTGATATCCGGACGATTCTTGAAGTTTTGGCGGAGCGGGGCGGTAGGAGTCAAGACCCCGTCACCTTGACGGCGGCAGTCCGTGAAGCGATGGGTCGGGTGATCATTCAACAAATCAATGGTTTGGACGAAGAGCTTCCAGTCATTACGCTGGATTATTCGTTGGAACAGATATTGCTTCGTTCGGTTGAGGGCGGCGCCGAAGCGGGGATCGCCATAGAACCGAATCTCGCCAATCGCTTCGCGCAGTCACTGCGCGAGGCGCACGAGAAGCAGGAACTGACAGGGCAAGCGTCAGTGCTGTTGGTTCCGGGCAATCTCCGCGAGTTTCTGGCGCGGTTTGTCAGGCAAAGCGTGAAGGGGATGCATGTCATCAGCTTCAACGAAGTGCCAGACGACAAGCAGCTGCGCATCGTGGCGACCGTTGGCGATGGCAGCGGCGCGCGACGCTAGCAAAGCCGCCTGATGAACAACATGACACCTGGTAACTGGTAGTAGGGGATAGGACGCATGAAGGTGAAACGCTATTTCGCCGCGAATATGCGCAGCGCGCTAGAACAGGTCCGGCAAGAACAAGGCCCGGACGTGGTGATCCTGTCGAACCGAAAAGTCGACGGCGGCATCGAGATTTTGACGGCGATCGGGGAGCCCGATGCCGAATTAATCGAGCGCTTTACGCCGCGAGGTACTCGAGAGCGAGCGCCACAGCCGCTTACCGAAGCACCTCCTATGGCCGCTGCCGCGGTAGCGCCGGCGACCGTGACCACGACGGAGCCGCTGTGGACCAGTCAGGAAACCGTCATCCAGATGCAGCGCGAAATTGGCGCCATCAAATCTTTGCTTGAGCAACAACTGTCTGGCTTTGCCTGGCATGAATTCTCCAACCGTAGCCCGCTGCAGGCGCGGCTACTGCGCGTGCTCACTCAGCTTGGCATTGCGCCCGCGCTGGGGCGCAATCTGGTCAGCACCGTTGATGAGCAGCGTGAATTTCCTGCCGCATGGCGGCAGGTTCTTGCCACCATGCAAGCGCGTTTGACCTGCCTCGATGATCCGATTCTCCGTTTCGGCGGACACATCGCGCTCTGCGGCGCCACAGGGGTTGGCAAAACGACGCTGGCCAGCAAGCTCGCAGCGCGATACGCGCTGGCGCGCGGCAGCAACAAGGTTGCGCTGATTTCTACCGACGACCAGCGCCTCGGCGCGCATCAGCAGTTGCGCACATTCGGTCGTCTGGTCGGCATTACGGTGTTGTCGGTGCGGGGTGTCGATGAACTGCCAGATACGCTGGCCGAATTGCGGGACCGTGAACTCGTGCTCATCGACCTGCCCGGCTTCGCACCGTCGGATCCGGCCTTCCGGCGCACGCTAGCGACCTTGGGCGGATTGCCGAGCCGGGTGCAGACCTATCTCACGCTGTCCGCCAGCACTGATTTCCACGCACTAGAGCGCGTTGTACAAGCCGTCGATGGTCTCCCGCTGGCCGGTTGCTGCCTGACCAAGCTGGACGAGGCGGCCAGTCTTGGTCCTGCGCTGTCGGCAGTGATCGCCGCTCGACTCCCAGTGGCTTACGTCACTGCCGGCCAACAGGTGCCCGATGACCTTGATGCCGCTACCACGGCACTGCTCTTCGAACAGATGTTGAGCATGGGCAAGACGCGCCCCGTGCCAGCCGAATCAGCGTTCATTGAACAAGCGTTCGCGCTGTGAACCCGGAAGGAATGCAAAGAATGGGAATTTCCACAAGCGAACGCCCACCACGACCGACCCGCGTTATCGCGGTCACCAGTGGTAAGGGGGGCGTCGGAAAATCGACCGTATCAATCAATCTCGCGATTGCGATGGCCAAGGCGGGTTCGCGAGTCACCCTGCTGGACGCCGATTTAGGACTCGCAAATATCGACGTTTTGCTGGGACTTTCGCCGACCAGAACTCTGTCTGACGTGCTGAGCGGGGACTGCTCTCTCAATGAAATTCTGATGCAGGGCCCGGCCGGCGTGCGTATCGTTCCTGGCGCGTCCGGCGTCCAGCATATGGCGGATTTGGGCGAAGCCGAACGCGTTGGACTGATGCGCGCCTTCAGCGATCTCGAAGGCGAAATGGACGTCATGATTGTGGATACCGCTGCCGGCATTTCGGCCAACGCGCTCCAATTCTGCGAAGCCTCACAGGAAGTGCTGGTGGTGGTCTGCAACAACCCGGCTTCGATCACGGATGCCTACGCCACGATCAAAGTGCTCAATCAAAGAACTCGCCGCACTCGCTTTCGGGTCTTGGTCAACATGATTCAGGCCGAGGCGGAAGGACGCGAAATCTATCGCCGCCTGCTGGTGGCTACCGACCGATTTCTCGAAGTGGCGCTCGACTATGCAGGGGCAATTCCCTACGACCGCTGCGTGACCCAAGCCGTACGCCGCCGCGCCTCTGTGGTGGCTACTTATCCTGCGAGCCCGGCGGCTATGGCCTTCGACCGTCTCGCGGCCGTCGCCGAAAAATGGCCGAAACCACAAGCGGCCAGCGGACATTTCGAATTTTTTCTGGAACGGATCATTCAAGCTGAAGTGATGGGGAGGCATGCCCTCGTATGAACAAGGTAGCGAAATATAAAGCGACGGCAGGTGCTGGTTTAACCGACCAGAACCAGGACGAACTGGTACGGAAACAGGCGCCCTTGGTCAAGCGCATTGCTTATCACCTGATGAGCCGCTTGCCCCCGACCGTTCAGGTCGACGATTTGGTTCAGTCCGGGATGATCGGGCTACTGGAGGCGTCTCGGAATTATGACGCCTCACAGGGGGCTAGTTTTGAGACCTACGCCGGAATTCGAATCCGTGGCGCGATGCTCGACGAAATCCGTAAGGGCGACTGGGCACCCCGATCGCTGCACCGAAAGGTGCGCGAAATCAGTCGCGTGGTGGCCGAAATCGAAGCCGAAACCGGGCGCGATGCCCGCGACGCTGAAGTTGCTGCCCGCCTCAACATGGACCTCGATGCCTACTACCAGACCCTGCAGGACGCAACGAGTCATAAAGTCTTTAGTTTCGAGGACTTGCCGAGCAAGGACGACATCATCTCCGAGGGCCTTTACGAGCGGATCCCCGAGCCATCCGAAAATGTTGAGAAGGAAAAGTTCAAGAACGCTCTCGCGCAGGCGATAGCGTCTTTGCCGGAGCGCGAACGCTTGGTCATGTCCCTGTATTACCGTGAAGAACTGAATCTTCGGGAAACCGGGGAGGTGATGGGGGTGAGTGAATCCCGCGTCTGCCAGATCCACTCGCAGGCGCTGGTGCGACTCAAGGCTCGCATGGTGGATTGGAATAATTGAGAGATTGCCCTGAGCGCGGCAGGAATCTAAGAGGAGTGAGTATCCCGTGAACAGCAACATGAAAATCCTGATCGTTGACGACTTTTCAACGATGCGCCGAATCATCAAGAACCTTTTGCGGGATCTAGGCTTCAACAACACGCATGAAGCGGATGACGGCAACACTGCCTTGCCTCTGCTGAAGGGCGGTGGTTTCGACTTTCTCATTACCGACTGGAATATGCCGGGGATGCAGGGCATCGACCTGCTCCGTGCCGTTCGATCAGACCCCAATTTGAGTTCGCTTCCTGTGCTCCTCGTGACCGCTGAAGCCAGACGTGACCAGATCGTTCTCGCCGCTGAAGCCGGCGTAAACGGGTACATCGTCAAGCCATTCACCGCCCAAACGCTCAAAGAGAAAATCGACAAGATTTTCGAGCGAATCGCGGCGATCAGTTGATCATTTCGTCCTGAATTGAGCCAAGAAAGGAAATCCGCATGGAGACCGCAGAGCGCCTTGCGCTAGCCCGCCAACTGGTTACCGCACTAGAGGCCGACAACGAAGAACAAATAATTCATTTCCTCCGAGCCATTCAGGACGTGCGCTCCACGCCGCTCATTCGTCACCTGGCTGAGCTCACTCGCGATGTTCACCAATCGCTGCTGGGGCTCAGTGCTGACCCGCAGTTAGTCGAATTGACCAAGAACAACATGCCTGACGCGCGTAACAGACTCAGTTACGTGATCGAAAAAACGGAAGACTCCGCACACCGTACGCTAGCTGCCGTCGAAGACATGATGCCGCTGGCCGAGCGCCTGGCCTCCGGTGCCTCAGAGCAAGTGCTGGCCGGTGACCCCGTCGCTATCCGGACCTACGTTGACGAAGCAGTTGCCACCGGCGAAGTACTCCGGGGCGGCTTAACCGAAGTCCTGATGGCGCAAGAGTTTCAAGATCTCACCGGACAGGTCATTCGCCGCACGATCGATCTGGTAAGTGAGGTTGAGAAAAAGCTCGTGGCGCTCATCACATCGGAACTGCCGGCTAGCGCCGAGTCTAGTCGGCCAAGCGGGCCGAACGACGTGAATGGGCCGGCTATGAAAAGCGATGTTGGGGCGATTCACCATCAGGATGATGTCGACGCATTGCTCGCAGAACTCGGCGTCTGATCGAGTGAACAGCATGGGCACGCACATCGACGCCCACGCCTGACCTGGTTGGTCGGCCTATTTCTCCGACCAGCCCTCCAGTGATTGACAAATTCTGCCGCTAAGCGAAGAGGCAGTCATCTTCTGCGCGTTAAAAAACATCGCAGCGCATGCGACAGGGCATCAGGGTAGAGCACGATGGATGATGAAATTTTACAAGACTTCCTCGTAGAGGCTCAGGAAATCCTGGATAACCTCGATTCCCAGTTGATCAATCTGGAAGGGTCACCCAACGATCACGGGCTTCTGAACGCTGTTTTTCGCAGTTTTCACACTATCAAAGGCGGGGCCGGATTCTTGGCCCTCGATGCGTTGGTGGAAGTTGCGCACAAGTGCGAAGACGTATTCGATCAGCTACGCAATGGCAAGTTCGCGCTCAACGCGCGAATTACGGACGTCTTCTTTCGCGTGCTCGACTCGCTACGAGAAATGTTCGACGCCATTCGAAGCGGTCAGGCGCCTTCACCGGCAGAGGCCGCGCTGCTAGAAGAACTTCGTCTGATCGCAAGCGGTCAGTTGAATGTGGAGCCGCAGAGGGTCGCGTCGACGCCGGTCGAACTGACCGTGGCGATTCAAACCAGCGCTGAGATTGATTCGCCCGACAACAATAGCGCTGGTGAATTTGATGATGTGGTGGCTGGCATGTTGGCTAGCGCGCATCAAGCCAGCGAGATGCAATCTGGATCGTTGCAGGTTGCGTCGGACATTAGCGGAACCGCGTCCCTGATTTCCGACGACGAATTTGAATCTCTTCTCGATACCTTGCAGGCCAAGCGACCTGTGACGCCGCTACCTGCTGCGCCAGATCTGATCACCGATGATGAGTTCGAATCTCTCCTCGACAATCTGAACTCTCAAAAGGGCCCGGTTGTCGATGCGCCCAAAATACAGGCCGCACCCAGGCCTGCATCCGTGGCCAGTGGCCCGGACATCATGACTGACGACGAATTTGAACGCTTGCTCGATAAGCTGAATCCGGTGGCGAAGGCAGACGCGCCCGTAAATGACCGCGCCAAGCCCGGGAAAGAGCCGGCACCAGCCGCGGCAGCTGAGGTTCCTGCTGTGGCCAACGCGCTGATTGAAGCACCGGTTGAAGCGCGCCCACCGAAACGCAAGCCGGCTGAGCCAAAAGAAGCCGGGGCTGATAAACCCTCGGATAGCGCGAACTCGGATGCCAACACGATTCGCGTCGGTATCGATGTTCTGGACCGCATCATGAACATGGTCGGCGAACTGGTATTGATCCGGAATCGATTGTCGAATCTGCAACTCAAGGTAGCCGACCCGGAAGTGACGCAGGCTGTGAGCAATCTGGACGTCGTGACCAGCGATCTGCAGATGGCGGCCATGAAAACGCGCATGCAGCCGATCAAGAAAGTGTTCGGTCGTTTCCCGCGAGTGGTGCGCGATCTGGCGCGCAACCTCGGCAAAGAGGTCGAGCTTGCGATGGCGGGTGAGGACACTGACCTCGACAAAAATCTGGTTGAAGCACTTTCGGACCCGCTAGTCCATCTGGTCCGTAATGCCGTCGACCATGGTATCGAACTGCCGGCCGAGCGCGTGGCCGCAGGTAAATCCAAAACAGGAACCTTGCGACTCTCCGCAGAGCAGGATGGCGATCAGATTCTGTTAACCATTCAGGACGACGGCAAAGGGATGAATGCCGAAATCTTGCGTGCAAAGTCCGTAGAAAAAGGTTTGCTGGAGGAGGACGCGGCGCTGCGTCTGTCGGAGCGCGAGTGCTTCGAACTCATTTTCCTGCCAGGTTTTTCGACTAAAGACGAAATCAGTGACGTGTCCGGGCGCGGTGTGGGTATGGATGTCGTGAAGACGCGCATCACCCAGTTGAACGGCGCCATTGAAATTGATTCCAAAGTCGGCTTTGGCACCACCATTCGTATTCGTGTGCCGCTGACGCTCGCGATTATGCCGACCTTGATGGTGCACCTGGGGCAGCAGATTTTTGCGCTGCCTCTCATCAACGTTAAAGAAATTATCGACTTCCGGCGCGAACAGGCGCACGACGTGGACGGTCGAAAATCTTTGGTAGTGCGCGGCCGGGCCTTGCCTCTCTTTTATCTCAGCCGCTGGCTGATCGACGGCGTCTATGATCTGGCGGTGGACCAAGGTCACGTTGTGATTGTGTCGGTAGGCAGTCAATCAATCGGGCTCATCGTCGATGAACTGCTGGGTCAGGAAGAAGTGGTGATTAAGCCGCTGGGCGCCATGTTGCATGGGACCAGAGGTCTGTCTGGGGCGACAATCACGGGCGATGGTCGAATTGCCCTGATTCTGGATTTACCTGAGTTGCTTGATGTTTACGGCCGTCGCTAAGCGGCCACTGACTGTCTGAAAGACGCGTCATGACTACGCCCGGCCCTTCGATTGCGCCGCCCTGGCGCGTTTTGATCGTTGAGGACTCAGCGTTTTATCGCGCCCAATTAGCGCGAGTCATCGGCGCAGACCCTGCCTTTCTCGTTGTGGGCCAGGGGAGCAATGGCCGCGAGGCTGTCGAACTCGCGCGGACCCTACGTCCAGCCCTTGTGACCATGGATGTCGATATGCCGCTGATGGGCGGCATTGAAGCGGTCCGCGAAATTATGCGGCTGGCGCCGACCAAGATCGTGATGTTGTCGGCTTATACCCACTCGGGCGCAGAAACAACGCTTGATGCACTTGATGCTGGCGCTGTCGATTTTATTCCCAAG
>CANFVX010000103.1 GCA_947450495.1 Gammaproteobacteria bacterium | reverse complement strand
GCCAGTACACTCGCCCTTCGACAAGCTCAGGGCGAACGGTAATCCGAGACCCAGAGTGATTTGAGCCTTGGTCATGCCGACGCGCTCAACCCCCGTTCGTGCTGAGCCTGTCGAAGCATGAACGGGCTGGCACTGCCCCACGCTTCGACGCTGTCGTTATCGCTAACCCAGCGAGCCGGGGAAACTGAATCTCGGCCGCGCCAGTAGACTCGCCCTTCGACAAGCTCAGGGCGAACGGTAATCCGAGACCGAAAGTGATTTGAGCCGCTGTCATGCCGACGCGCTCAAACCCCGTTCGTGCTGAGCCTGTCGAAGCATGAACGGGCTGGCACTGCCCCGCGCTTCGATGCTGTCGTTGTCGCCAACCCAGCGCGACGGGAAAACTGAATCTCGGCCGTGCCAGTAGACTCGCCCTTCGACAAGCTCAGGGCGAACGGTAACCCGTGACCGAAAGGGATTTAAGCCGCGGTCAGGATTTTGGATTTTGGGGTCAGAGTAAAAACTCGAAGAAACACGTGGGCCCAACGTAAGACCGGATAGTTTTTACTCTGACCCCAAACTCCGTGCCGCGAGCTCAGGGCGAACGGTGATCCGAGATCCAGAGTGATTTGAGCCGCATTGATACCGACGCGCTCAAGGCCCGTTCGTGCTGAGCCTGTCGAAGCATGTACGGGCTGGCACTGCCTCACCGGAAATCAGCGCGGTAGCACAGGAACAATGCATGCCCTGTGCTGCCACGCCTCTCTCGCTTTGACGGGAAAGTCCGTCCTTCACGCGACGCGATTGGTTAGGATGACGGCTAAACCACCGGAACCCCCAGACGCGCCACGAGGCGCCAAGGAAGCCGCCCGCCATGCCGCACACCGAATGCGTGTTTTGCCAATTACCCGCCGAGCGAATTCGCCACGCATCCCCGCTCGCACTCGCCTTCGATGACGCCTTTCCCATTTCACCCGGCCACATGCTGATCATCCCGCGTCGGCACGTTGCCTCGTTTTTCGAGCTGGAAAACGCTGAACGCGACGCCATGCTGGCGCTACTGGACGACTGCCGCGCCACGCTCCTGAGTGAACGTGCACCGGACGCTTTCAACCTCGGTCTGAACGACGGCCCTGCGGCCGGGCAGACCGTCGGGCACGTTCACCTCCATCTCATCCCCCGCTATCAGGGCGACCGCGCAGATCCGCGCGGCGGGGTGCGGTGGGTGATACCGGAGAAAGCGGACTATTGGTCGGCGCGGTGAACGTGCCGGCCTTGACGCTTGCGATCGCCAGATTGCGGGAGGCGCTGCAGGGCCCGCCGTTGCTGGGCGAAACGCGGGCGCAGTATCCAGACACCGCGCTCACCCTCGCCACCCGTGAATTAACGGCGCGCACGCTGCTGGCGGAATCGCTGTCGGTCAGCGACGCATTGCTGGATCCCGCGCAGCCCGGGCTGGGTTCCCGTCTCCAGCGACTGCGCGCGTTGGTCGACGACATCAGCCGCTCGCATCCCGAAGCTCACCCGCCTCGCCTGCACACCGGCGGCTCGGGCAGTTTTCTGGACGCGCTGCGGCTGGAACTGGCCCGGTGCACGCGCGCCTCGCTGGCGGTGGCCTTTTTGATGAGCAGCGGCGTGCGCTTGCTGGAAGGCCCGCTCCGTGCGGCCTTGCTCCGCGGCGCCAGCGTTCGACTGCTCACCACCGACTATCTCGACACCACCGAGCCAGCCGCGCTCCGCAGCTTGATCGATATTCCGGGTCATCTAGACCTGCGCGTTTACGCCAATCCGGCGCGCAGCTTTCATCCCAAGGTGTATTGGTTTGAGCACGCCGATGGCTCCGGCCGGGCCTATATCGGCTCCGCCAATCTCTCGCGCTCAGGTCTGCTCGACGGTATTGAGTGGACCTGGTCGGTGTTTGATTTTGACTGCGGCACGCCGATGACCGAAATCGCGCTCGCCTTCGATTCGCTGTTTACCGATCCGCACAGCTTGCCGCTGACGCCCGACTGGATTGATCGTTACGCGCAAAGACGGCAGCCGCTGCCCTACGGACTGCAGCAGGAGACTCTGCCCGCACTTCAGCCACGCCCCATGCAGCAGCTCGCACTCCGCGAACTGGAGCGGCTGCGCGCTGACGGCGAAAGAAAAGCGCTGGTGATCGCCGCCACCGGTTTGGGCAAAACGTTTCTGGCGGCATTCGATGCGAGCACGTTCCAGCGCACGCTGTTCATCGCGCATCGCGAAGAACTGTTAACGCAGGCCGAAGCCGCCTACCGCAGCGTATATCCGGCGCGTAGCAGCGGCTTCGTGCAAGGTCCCGCGCGCGATATCGATCGCGATATGGTTTTCGCGACGATTCAAACCCTCGCGCGCGGTGAAGTACTGGCGGGCGTGTCAGCCGGTTATTTCGATCACGTGGTGGTCGACGAATTTCATCACGCTGCCGCCGACAGCTATCAGCGCGTGCTGGCTCAACTGCAGCCGCGTTTCTTGTTGGGCCTGACCGCCACGCCCTATCGCGTCGACAACCGCGACGTGCATCGTTTGTGCGACGACAACGTGGCGTATCAGGTGGGCCTGTTTGAAGCGATCGCGCTGGGCTGGTTGTGCCCTTTCCACTACTACGGCGTGGCGGACGTGGTGCACTACGACGACACGCTGCTGAACGCCGCGCGCACCGGCTACGACGCCAGCCGTCTCAATCTGCGTTACAACACCGCACAACGCGCCGCACAGGTGTTGGCGGAATATCGCGCGCGGCCGAGTCACGCGGCGCTCGGCTTTTGTGTGTCGATCGAGCATGCGAATTTCATGGCGGCGTTTTTTACGACGCACGGCGTGCCGGCGCTGAGCGTGCATTCCGGGCCAGACAGTCACGACCGGACGCAAGCCATCACGCAACTCACCGCTTGCGCGGTGCGGGTGCTGTTTACGGTCGACTTGTTCAACGAGGGCGTGGACATTCCCTGCGTTGATCAGGTGTTGTTTCTACGGCCGACAGAATCGATGACGGTGTTCGTGCAGCAACTGGGACGCGGCTTGCGCCTGCACGAGCGCAAATCGTTTCTGACCGTCATCGATTTCATCGGCAACTATCGTCGGGCGAGTTTCAAGCTGCCGTTTCTGATTGGCCGGGAACACACCGATCCGGACGCGCAGCGCGAAGCTTTCAAACAGCTCAGCGAACATCAGGGCGAGCTGACGCTGAATGGCGTTGAGATTCATCTGGCACCCGTCGCGCTTTCTCTGCTGAAGCAATCGCTGGATCAGGGCCAGCGCTTGAAGGACGCATTGCGAGAAGATTGGTCGGCACTCAGCGCCGAACTCGATCGACCGCCGACCATGATGGAAGTCGAGCTGCGCAGCCGGTTTTCAGTGCGCCAGTTCCGGCGCAGCTTTGGCAGCTGGTTCGAGGTCTTGAAAGCCTGCGCCAGCCTGACCGACGTCGGCCGCGCGCTTGAATCGCAATGCGGAGCGTTTCTGCGGGAACTGGAAACTACGCAGATGACCAAGTCCTACAAGATGGTCACCTTGCAGGCGATGTTTCGCGAAGGCGTGTTTCAGCGCGCGGTGAGCGCGGCGGCCTTGTGCCAGCATTTCCGCGCGCACTTCGCGAAGGAACATCACCGGCACGACATCGACGGCAGTGCGATCGCGGACATCCACGGCGTAAGCGAACGCGCCCTGCTGGAATATCTCCGCAAGCATCCAATCAACGCCTGGGTCGGCGGCAATAAAGGGGAACCGTCGCCGTGGTTTGAGTGGTCCGAACCGGCGCAATCGCTGCACTACATCGGGCCGCAGGCCGAAGACGCGGCGGCGTTTTCGCAAGCCGTGTGGCAGCGCGTTGAATGGCGCCTGCACGACTATCTCACCCGGCCTGGGCCGGGCAGCGGGTTGTACAAGATTGTGCCGAGTGGCGATCGCCTATGCGTGATATTCGGGCAAGACGCACCGCTGCCGCGTGGCTGGCAGACGATCAAAATCAACGACGAATATCTCTACGGCAAGTTCGTGAAGATTGCGCTGAATGTCATCAAGACACAGCCGGATGAAAACGACGCGGTGCCAAACCTCATCAGCACGCAACTTCAACAACTCTTTGGCGGGAAGTCCGTAGCGGAACTGCGCAGCAATCATCACGTCCGCATCACGCGCCTGCCCGGCGAAGACTGCCTGCTCATCGAGCGCGGCAACCAAGCGCTCTCCGCGCGCCGCAACTCACCCTAGAATCCAAAGCACACCAATAACACCGAAGGGGAGAACACCGCATGCAACTGACCATCGAAAAACACCTGCAAGTGCCGATGCGCGACGGCGTGATGCTGGCGACCGACGTTTACCGTCCGGCGGGCGCGGGCCCGTTCCCGGTGGTGATGATGCGGCTGCCGTACAACAAGGAGCAACCGGTGCTGCTGTTTCTCGCCGGCGACATCCTGCGCGTGGCGCAGGCGGGCTATGCGGTGGTGGTGCAGGACTGTCGCGGGACCTGGGCCTCTGAGGGCGAATTCAGCCCGTATTTTCAGGAGGCGGAAGACGGCGCGGACGCGATTGCCTGGGCGGCGGCGCAAGTCTGGTCGACGGGCGAAGTGGGGATGATGGGCGCGTCGTACTACGGCGCCACGCAGTGGCTGGCGGCGACGCAGGCCCCGCCGGCGCTGAAAGCCATCGCGCCGTTTATCACCACCGACCAGTACCACGAGAAGTGGACCTATCAAGGTGGCGCGTTCCAGCTGGGCTTCATGCTGCAGTGGGCGTCGGCCACTTTTGGCGTGGCCGAAGCGGTGCGTCGTGTCATGCGCGGTGCAGGCGATATGGCGGGCGTGGGCAGGGCGATCGGCGCGGCGGACGCCGTGGCTGCCAACTACTGGCATCTGCCGCTGTGTGAATTGCCCGAAGTCGCCAAGCTCACGCCCTACGTGAAGGACTGGCTGGCGCATCCGGATTACGACGACTACTGGCGGGCGGCGGCACCGCGCGAGCATTACGAACGCATCACCACGCCGGCGCTCAATTTTGGCGGTTGGTATGACCTCTTCCTCGGCGGCACCTTGGCCAACTACGCGGCCATGAAAGGCCGCACGCCGCAGAAGTTGGTGATAGGGCCGTGGGTGCACGGCTACAACGGCGGCGTATACCCCGCGCGCAATTTTGGCCTGATGGCGCACGACGGGGTGGCCGACGTCACGGCCACGCAAATCCGTTGGTTCGATCACTTTTTGAAAGGCGAGGCCAACGGCGTGCTGGACGAGCCGCCGGTGAAAATCTTTGTGATGGGGCCGGACGTGTGGCGCGAAGAAGCCGACTGGCCGCTGCCCGATACCGATTGGCAGCACTGGTATTTACACAGCGCAGGCTCGGCCGGCACCAAAGCCGAAGACGGCGTGCTGGCCAAGCACACGCCGGGCGACGAACCCGCCGACAGCTATCTCTACGACCCGCGCAATCCGGTGCCGACCGTTGGCGGCGCGAGTTTTCTGCCGGGATTATTCATTGCGGCGAATGCCGGTCCGCGCGATCAGCGCGAAATTGAACAGCGCGCGGACGTGCTCTGCTACACCAGCGCGGTGCTGACCGCAGACATGGAAGTCACGGGCCCGGTGCGCCTGGTGCTGTACGTGAGTTCGTCGGCGGTGGATACGGACTTCACCGGCAAGCTGGTCGACGTGCACCCGGACGGCACCGCGCTCATTCTCACCGACGGCATTCTGCGGGCGCGTTATCGCGAAAGCCTGAGCACGCAAAAACTCATGACGCCGGGCGAGGTGTATCGCATCGAGATTGATTTGGTGGCAACGGCGAACGTGTTCGCCGCGGGCCATCGGATCCGACTGGAAGTCTCGAGCTCCAACTTCCCGCGCTTCGATCGCAACACCAACAGCGGCGGGGTGATCGCGCAGGAAACCGCAGCGGATTTCGTGCGGGCGACGAATACGGTGTGGCACGACGACGTGCGCGCTTCGCATCTGATCTTGCCGGTGATTGCGCGGCGCTAAACGCCGTCGACCGCAACGGCAGCCGCGCGGCCCTTACACCGGCCGCGCGCTCTGCAAGGCCACGGCGGTATGCGTAAAGCTGTCCGCCGAATCGGCCTGTGGACTGATTACCAGGGTGTGCACGCCGGCCGCGAACTCAGCGCGCAGTTGCGCGCGGCAGTGCTCGACATCGCCAAACAAAAACACGCGGTGAATCATCTCGTCGGTGATGGCGCGCGTGATGCGCGCACGGTCGCGCGCGGCGTAACCGGCGCGCACTTCGTCTACCGCGTGGGGGTAACCCAGCCGCTGCATCACCGCCTGATAGGCCGGCGCCGAGGCATAAAACGCAAAATGCTGGCGATAAAACTCAAGCGCCGCGGTGTATTCCTCCGCGTTCCGCGTGACCACCACCGCGCGCCGTTTCACCAGTTCCAGGTCTTCCACCCGACGCCCGCTGCGCTTGGCGCCGGCATCGAGATGGGCCAAGGCTTCGGCCAGCACGTCCGGCGGGGAGAAGTCGTTCAACACCACGCCGTCCGCCAGTTCACCCGCTAGCGCGAGCATGCGCGGCCCCATCGCGCCGAGATGCAGCGGCACCGGGGGCGTGGGCGGCGACTGCAGGCGAAAGCCCTGACTCTTCAAGCACTCGCCGGCAAACGCGGTTTTACCGCCGGCGAAGATTTGGCGCAGGAGCGCAACGTATTCGCGCAGCTGCGCGAGCGGGCGCTCGAACGGCACGCCGTACCAGCGCTGCACCATGTTCCCGGTAGACGACCCTAGCCCCAGCACAAAACGTCCGGGCGCCTGCGCCGCGATGAAGCCGACTTGCGTGGCCAACACCGCCGCCGGCGCGTTGAACATCGGCACCACTCCGGTCGCGATGCGAATCGTTTTAGTGGTGACCGCAAGCGCGGTAGCAAGCGCGATGGGGTCGTGCATGCCTTCGGCATTCGGCAGCCAGACATCGTCGTAGCCGGCGGCTTCGGCCCACTGACCACGCGCGAGATCAGCATCGATCCCGGGCGCTGGCCACAACATCAAACCAAGGCGCGGAGCAAAAGGCATGGCGGGGTTCCTTGCATCGACAGAGAAGGGCAAGCTGCCCGTTAAGCGTGTTGGCGATTCCGACACATGAACGCGCGGGCAGCAAGCCTCGACGCCTTACCCCGAGTTAATCCCGGCCAAGCCCAAGGAGTTCCCTATGAGTGACACACTCGCCTCGGCCATCGCCCGCAGCGCCGAAGGCTTTCGGGCCGACAGCGCCCGCGCGCGCGCCACGTTTCAGTCTGATTCCACTCTGCAAGCCGGCTTTCACTCCGAGGTGAAACTGCGCGAGCACGCGCTCACCGTCGATGAGCCCAAAGGCATCGGCGGCAGCGATCGCGGACCAACGCCGGTGGAACTGGTGCTGGCCGCGCTGGGGACCTGTCAGGAAATCACCTATCGGGCGTTCGCCACCGCGATGGGGATCGCGCTTGATGGGGTGTCGGCCAAGGTGGAAGGGGATATCGATTTCAGAGGATTTTTTGCGATCGACCCCACGGTACGCCCGGGCTTTGGCGCCATTCGGGTGAACATCACGCTGCGCTCCAAAGCTTCTGCGAGCGAGATTGCACGACTGATCGAAGCGGTGAATAGCCACTGTCCGGTGCTGGACATGCTGAGCACTCCGGTGCCGACTACCCTGCACACAACGGTAGTCAGCGGCTGAGCGCGAAGCGCACTGAGAAGTGCGCGGAACGGTTTAATCGTTGGTCGGGCGCCGCGACGGCGGGCGCTCGAGGCCGCGCGATTGCAGATATTCGTCGTAGGTGCCGCGGAAATCGATGATCTCGGTGGGCGTGATTTCCAGCACGCGGGTCGCCAGCGAGGACACGAACTCGCGATCGTGACTGACAAAAATCAGGGTGCCTTCGTAGTTTTCCAGCGCGAGGTTCAACGACTCGATCGATTCCATATCCAGATGGTTGGTGGGTTCGTCGAGCAGCATGATGTTGGGCTTTTGCAGAATCTGCTTGCCGAACAACAGCCGGGCTTCTTCACCGCCCGACACCACATGAACCGATTTCTGGCTGTCGTCTTTCGAGAACAGAAGCTGGCCCAGCACCGCACGAATCGCCTGCTCGTCGTGATTCTTTTGTCGCCACTGGTTCATCCAGTCAAAGAGATTCATCTCGGTGGCGAAGTCGTCGGTACGGTTCTGCGGCACATAGCCCACTTCGGCGTTTTCCGACCATTTCACCGCGCCCTTGTCGGGCGCCACCTTGCCGGCCAGACAGTTGAGCAGCGTGGTTTTGCCCACACCGTTCGAGCCGATGATGGCCACGCGTTCGCCCACCGCCACCATCAAATTGAAATTCTTGAACAGCATCTCGCCGTCGAAACCTTTGCTCAAGTTATCCACTTCCAGCGCCAGCCGGTGCAATTTCTTGCCCTGCTCAAAACGGATGTAGGGGTTCTCACGGCTGGAAGGCTTGATGTCGTCCAGTTTGATTTTCTCGATCTGTTTGGCGCGCGAGGTGGCCTGACGGGCCTTGGAGGCATTGGCGGAGAAGCGACTCACAAACTGTTTGAGGTCGTCGATTTGCGCCTGCTTCCGCGCGTTGTTGGCCACGGTCCGCTCACGCACCTCGGTCGAGGCGATCATGAAATCGTCGTAGTTGCCCGGATAAAGCCGCAGTTCGCCGAAATCGAGATCGGCAATATGCGTGCAGACGCTGTTCAGGAAGTGTCGGTCATGCGAAATGATGACCATCGTGCATTCGCGCGCGTCGAGAATTTCTTCCAGCCAGCGAATGGCGTTGATGTCGAGGTTGTTGGTGGGCTCGTCGAGCAGCAGGATGTCTGGATTACCAAACAGGGATTGCGCCAACAGCACGCGGAGCTTCCAGCCGGGCGCCACTTCGCTCATCAAACCCATGTGCTGTTCGATAGGAATGCCGAGACCCATTAGCAGTTCGCCGGCGCGGGATTCGCAGGTGTAGCCGTCGAGTTCGGCGAAATGCGTTTCGAGTTCGGCGGCGAGCATGCCGTCTTCTTCGGTCATCTCGGCTTTCGCGTAGAGCTTGTCGCGCGCGTCCTTCACCTTCCAGAGTTCTTCGTGACCCATGATCACGGTGTTGATGACCGTGAATTCCTCAAACGCAAACTGGTCCTGACGCAGCTTGCCGAGCCGCTCATCTGGCCCCATCGACACGTTGCCGTTGGTGGGCTTGAGCTCCCCGGTGAGGATTTTCATCAGCGTGGATTTGCCGCAGCCGTTGGCGCCAATCAGGCCATAGCGATGGCCGTTGCCAAATTTAACCGAGACGTTTTCGAACAGGGGTTTGGCACCAAACTGGATGGTGAGGTTGGCAGCGGTCAGCACGGCAGAATTCCCGACTAGATAGTGAAAAGGCACGCACCACCGGCAGAGCGCCGGCGGCGGGCGGCAAGCATAGGGGTTTGAGCGGGATTTGGCGATTAGCGCGGGCGGCGGCGGTCTGGCACCCGCCGCAAGGGACTCGTCGGCGGCCGCTTGGCCGCGAGTGGCTCAGGGGTAAATCACCAGCGTGCGGGCTTCGATGCTCTCGCGCGGCACGGCGTTGGGCGGGCAGGCCGGATTGCGGAAGCCGGTATGGGGGGTGTAGCTCGCCATGCCAGTGGCCGAGTCCCAGTTCTTGAGCAACAGCACTTCGTCGGGCTGCATCTCGCGCGCGTAATACCAGCGATGCGCCGGATTGAAGCGCACCGAGTAAATCTCGCCACTGTGGCGCGGGCGTTCCAGATCGCCCTCGGCGAAGTGGTGAATGTCGGTTGGCACGAAGTCGCCGGGGGCTGTCGTGCGGGCATCGCACACCGCCAGCGGCACGTCCT
>CANFVX010000102.1 GCA_947450495.1 Gammaproteobacteria bacterium | reverse complement strand
CGGCGCGACGGCGCGAAGGCCCGAATGGTGATTGGGGCTTGTCGTTCGGTTTACCGTTCGCGCCTCCGCTTGTCGAAGGGCGAGCGAGTGGCACGAGTCTTTACGCTGCGGATTCAAGGGATCGCCCGTTCATCCTTCGACAAGCTCAGGACGAACGGGGTTTGGGTGCTTTGCCATCGGCGCGACGGCGCGAAGGCCCGAACGGTGATTGGGGCTTGTCGCTCGGTTCACCGTTCGCCCTGAGCCTGTCGAAGGGCGAGCAAGTGGCACGAGTCCGATTCCAGAACGCCCCGCTCCCGCCACCCCTCACCGCTCCCGCAAATGCCGAATCAAGGCCTCATCCACCTTCCGCTTCGTCTCCAGCACGAGCCTGTCTTGCGAGAGCTGAATCTGGTGCAGGAAGAACATCACGATGATGGTGAGCGTGAGGGCGACCAGCGTGGAGTTGAAGGTGATCCCTAAGCCTTGGGTGACGCCGGTGACGTCGCCGGCGGCGGCGCGCTGGGCTTCCTGGAGGGCGGCGCCGATGCCGCGCACGGTGCCCACGAAACCCACCGCAGGAATGGCCCACACGGTGAAGCGAATCATGGAGAGTTCGGCGTCGAGACTGGAGGCTTCGAATTCGCATTCTTCGCGCGAGGCGTCGGCCGCGTGTTGCACGCTGCGGGTGGCGCCGAAGCGATTGAGCGCGGTTTTAAGCGCGCGGGGCAGGAAGCGGCTTTGCAGCGCTGGCGAAAGCTTTTCGATCTGGCGGGTGAATTCGCGCACGTCGTCGGGGAACACCACTTCGCCGTCTTTGATAGTGATGAAATCCTGCGACAGCGCGCGCTGCTCGCGCGACACCAGCCACTGGCGGTAGCCCAGAATAAAACCGGCCCACAGCGCTAACACGAAACAGCCTTCGGGCTCGTAGTCGTGCAGGATGACCATCACCGAGCGCGGCATCTTGGCCATGGGGTCTTGCGCCCACACTTCCTGTTGATGCTGTAGCACGGCCTCGGCGCTGGGTCTCACCACGATGGTGTACACGCCGTGCACTATCGTAAAACTCAGCAGCAGCGTGATGAGGGCGTAGAAGAAATCGAAGGGGAAGTTCTTTTTCATACGGTTTTTCTCGGTTGACGCTGAAACCCTTCAGCGAAATGAATTAAGCCCCACAAAGCTGCCGCCGTTCTGGCGGGTGAGTTCGCGCATGAGGGCGGCAAAGCGAATGCCGGTGGCCTGCATCGAAGGCGGGTTGGCAAACTGCGTGGGGAAACCAATGGCGTGAATGCGTACCAGCGGCTCGCCGGATTGATTGGGCCGATTCACCTTGCGCACCACTTCTGCGATTTGGCGGATCGACGGCCCGGTAAATTCGTCGCCCAGCACAAACAAACTGATCTTGCGATCGGGGCGATAGAACTGCGTTACCGCCGCTTCAATGCCTTCGCCCGGGCTCGATTTGGAAAACACATTCCAGGTGCTGAGTTTGTCGATCACCATGCGGCGACGGTCGGGCGAATCCGGGATCCAGTCGCCGGCAAACTCGGGGAACATGTAGGTGCCCTGATCGTTCATCACCTGCAGACCCTTCACGCGCGGATACACGCTCAAGGTCTCTACAATCTGATTCAGCAGGCGCGGCCAGGCGTAGTTGAACATGCTGCCGGAGGTATCGATGATGAAGCAGATGTATTCCGAATCGATGGGAATACCGCCAATCAAATCCTTGGGCCGCGCGCGATTTTTTTGCGCGTAGAGCCGCGCCATTTCTTCGGTGATCTGCTGTTGCGCGGTTTTGAGTTCGCCGTAGATTTCGGCGTTCTGCGCGGCGTTTTGGTCGGCCTTGGCGGCACTGGCCTGCGCCGCGAGCAGCGCTGCGATCTGTGCTTTCACCTTCTTGAGCTCGCTCTCGGACAGCGCGGCCTTGCTCACTTTGCGCTCGGCCTCCGCCGTGACCTTGCCCAACTCGGCCTGCGCGGCAAACAGCTCGCGCTGCAGCTGGCTAATGGCCACCGCGCGCGGATCGCTATCACTCGGCGGCGCTTCCTGCGGGCGGGTGGTGGTCACCGTCATCAGCAAAATAATCGCGCCCACACCGCAGGTGATGGTGTCGAGAAACGAGATGCCGATTTCCGGCGGTTCGCGGCGAGTGAGTTTCATGGCCAGTCGTACGCCGGGGTGAGGAAGGAACCATGCGTGGCCATCGCCACCTGCCAATAGGCCCAGGGCGCCATGGGGTCGCCTTCCATCGGCAACAACACTACGTTCACCGGCGGCGCGGGCTTGGGCAGTTGCTTCATGGCTTCCGCAAAGTATTCGTTGCGACGCTCGCCCGACACCGTGTGCCCCGTGGGCGCAGACAAACCCTGTGTGGGCAATCCGTCGGTCACCAGAAAGACGTTGTCTGGCCGCGGGTTCATCTCAGCCACCGCCTGCATGGCGCGCGAGAGATTACTGCCGCCGTCTGGCACCGTGGCTTTCAGGCTCATCACCGCCTGATTGAACTGGACAGCGTTATCCACCGCCAGCCACTGCCCGGCGCTGCCCGGCACCACCGGCTGCACGCGCGCGTTGAAGGTGTAGATCTGGTACTGCGTGCCGGGCTGCAGGCGCGCGGTAATCCAGTCCACCGTGTCTAGCGCCTGCCGCCATTTTTCCGAGCGGCGTTTGGCGTTGTCGTCCATGTTCCGTTTGCGCAGCACGTTCACGATCGACACATCCAGCATGCTGGCGGAGTTGTCGAGCAGAATCAGCACGCGCTTGCCGCCGGTACGAATGCCGGTGAGATATTCGCGATTGCCCGTGCCCACAAACTGCCGCACCTGCCGCGACTGCTGGTTGAGGAAGGACAGCACGTCCTGCTTTTCGCTTTCGAGTTTTTTCAGCGCCATTTTTAGCGCGTCGATGTCGCGCGAGGTGATGACCTGCGCTTTGCCTTCCTGCGGCTTGGCGCGGGTTTTAGCCAGCAGCGCGCGGGCGTCGGCGGATTCGTTCAGCAGCGCGGCGATGCGCTGGTCGATGGATTGCGCGTTATCGCGCGCGGTGGCGATGTCGCGTTGCACGCCGGCGATTTGCGCCTGCAGCGCATCGACCTCGGTCGATAAATCCACGTGCGCCACTTCCTGTTTCACGATGGCCTCGTGCTGCAGGATCATGAACAACAGCACCACCGCGCCAAAGGCGCAGCACATCACGTCGAGAAACGACAGCGTGAAGACGGAGAACGCGCGTCGCTTAATCGGCATCGGGGCCCAGCACCCGAAGCGCGGTAAAGAGCACGCTCGCGCCCAGCAAGGTGATCTGATCGCCCGCCGCCAGCAACTGCGGGCGGTTGACGGCCTGCCCGTTCACGCGCACCCGGGCGTCCGTCATGGGCTGGAGTTCCAGCCCCTGCGCGGTGCGCGTCACACTGCAAAAGCCGCCGGCCTCCGCGCTCCGCGCAAAGCCACCACGGCTGAGCAGGTAAACGGGTTTGTGATCGACGGCGCGCGCGGTGTCGTGGTCGAGGATATGCGTGGGCGCGTCCGACACCGGCGCGGCGGCGCTCGTCAGCTGCACGCTCGGCGTGCGCGCGGCGGGCAGTTGCACCACCAAGCTTTGCGCGGTGCCGCTGGCGTTGGCCAGACTCGCCATCCCCATAAACACCGCTTTTTCCGGCAACACGGCCACGCCTGCAAAGCACGCGCTAAACCCCGGCTGCGCGGCGAGGCGATGACTCGCGACCGGTGTCGCGCCCGCCGGCAGCGCTTCGCGCAGCGGACTTAGCAGCGGGATGAGCGCGTCTTGAATGGCGCTGCGCGTGAGGCGGGTATCGAAGCGGCGGCCGCGATAATCCAGCTGCAGTTTGATTTCGGGATGCTGCCGGAGCATGCCCAGCCACTGGTCGAGCTGGGTCTGCAGAATCTGTTCGGTGTCGGCGTGATGGCGCGGGTCGAAGCGGCAGTGGCTGACGAAGCACTGGGTAATGACCCGGATGCAGGCTTCGCGCAGCCGATTGAGTCCGAGATCTGGCAGCACTTCCACTAGCCCACGGGTCACCTGCTCGTTCACGTCGAGCCGCGTAATCACCGCCTGATGCTGCTGCAGATCGAGATGCGCCCAGTGACCCGGTCCCAGCGCGCCGGCGCCGGCGGCCACGGCGCTATCGACCAGCGCGGTGGTGCGGAGCTGGGTGGCTTCGGCCAAACCCAGCAGCAGGGACAGCTGCTCGGTGTGCATGCTGCCGGGTACGGCGAACTGCACCTGCGAAGGATTGCCGCCCCGAGTTTTAAGCTGCTCAAGCTGCATCCAGGCCAGATCGGCGTGGTT
Organism: Gammaproteobacteria bacterium; assembly: GCA_947450495.1. Lineage (GTDB taxonomy): Bacteria > Pseudomonadota > Gammaproteobacteria. Next base: position 5,530 of record CANFVX010000102.1, on the reverse strand, counting down.
GCGCACGCGCGGCCCCAGATGCTCGATGGCCGCCGTGTTGAGGTCGCGCCAGTAGCGGTTTTCGCTGGTGCGCGGATGCGTCCAGGCCACCGCCATCGCGGCGCTGCCAATTTCCACCCGCCCGTCGACCAGCGTGGCCTGACCGGGGCTGGACGCCAGCACCTCGCCACGCGTGGCGAGCCGGAGTTCGTAATCGTTCACCTCAATGACGCAGGTGGTCATGCTGGCCTCGCTGGATAGGGGCGGGAGCGCGTTGTGCGATCGACGCTGACGGGTTAGATGTCTTCCGGAAAGGGCACAGGAAAATCTTCCTGCACTTTTTCGCTGGGGTTAAAGGTGTCGTTGGGCAGGCTGCGCGCGCGGTACTCGGGGCGCTCGGCGTTGTCGTCCGGCGCCGGCGCGGCGGGCTCGTCGGCCAGCGTTACGGTGGTGGCGAGGAGCAGGGCGGAAAACAGCCAGCGCGGGTTCATTGGGCGTACCTCGCCAGACGGAAGCCTAAATCGGGGCGGCCGGCGGCTGCTGCCTCACGCGCGCCGCTGCGCAGTTTCTCGCGCGCCGCAGTGGCCCAGCTCGAGCCCGCCACCACGTGCTGGGCGGCGTTCGGCGGTCCCAGCGGATCGAGGCCAGCCGCCGGGTTGGCGGTGTAGCCGTCGTGCACCCACTCCGCCACATTGCCCGCCAGATCGAACAGGCCCTTGCCGTTTGGCGGGAAGCTGCCCACCGGCGCGCTGCCGGCAAAGCCATCGTCGAAGCCCGGAATGACCGCGCTGAGGTATTGCGAGGCCGAGCCGTCCGCCAAATTCGCGCCGCGCGCGGCCGGCGGGAAGGCGGCGCCCCAGGGGAATTCCTGCGGGCGACCGTCCGGACCCACGCCGGCAGCCCACATCCACTCGGCTTCCGTTGGCAGACGGTAGCCCACCGCGTCGGGGTTAATCCCCAGCACGCGGCCGTAGCGGATTTGATAGAACACCGGCAGCGAGTCGCGGCGCGAGAGCCAGTTGCAGTACACCGCGGCGGCTTCCCAGCTCACACCGACCACCGGCTGATTGTCTGCGTCCAGCGCCTGCCCTTCGTCGCCGCGCGAGACATGGTTCGCAATGAAGCGGCGATAGTCGGCGTTGCTTACTTCCCGCAGCCCCAGATAGAACGGCCGCGTGAGCCGGGTGGGCGCGCGGCCCGGCAGGCTGAAATCACCACCGTCAAAACGGGCGAGATCCTGCCCGAGCCCAGTGCGCAGCCGACCGGCGGTGGCGGGCGGCGGGGCGGCTGCAGCGCCGCCAGATTCGCGGGTGCGCTGCTCGGCCATGGCCTGCTGCACTTCGGGCGGCGCGAACTGCGCCCCGCTCAGGTCGGCCTGCCGTTGGGCTTCGCTGCTGGCTTGATCCGGGAACGGGGGCGGCGCTTCCTGATTCGGCATCGCGGGTGGCGCGTAGGCCGGTGGCGGCGCCTCGGCCGCGGCCATCTCGGCGGCGGTTTTAAGGCTGATCCGCAGGTGTTTGTCCACGCCCCGGCGCGGCGTGATGAGCGTACGAAAACTCGCGTAGCCGGCACGCCGCACCACGATTTCGTGTTCTTTGGTGGGCAGATTAAGGCGCTGTGTGGCGTTGCCCGCGGGTTGGCCGTTGACCAACAGCTCGGCGTCGGCGGGTTCAACCATGAGGTTAATCACCGCCAGTTCGGCGGCGAGTTGCAGGGCGATGTTGCTGGTGGCGTCGGAGGCCGCGCGACCGCTCCCGTTTTGCGGCTCGTAGCCGGCCAGCATGGCGGTGATGCGATGGTCGGTGTCTGGCGTAACGGCGACTTTGAGCGGGGATTCGCCGCGATAACGCCCGTCGACGGTAATCGCCGCGCCGCGCGGCTCGGTCACGATCTCGAGCAAGCCGTCGGCTTTCGCCAGCACCACGTCCGGAATGCTGACCGCGCGCCCCGCCTCCACCTGCAGCGTGCGCGACCAGGGCTTGTAGCCCGCGCGACTCACGCTCAGGCGATGCTCGCCGTGGAGCAGTTCGGCCGCCAGCGGCGTTGGGCCCAGCAGCTTGCCGTCCACCGACACCTGCGCGCCGGCGGGCTGCGAGGCGATTTTGAAATCCGCCCAGGCGGGCGTGAGTTTGACGGCGAGCGTTTCGTCCTGCCGCTTGCCGCGCACTTCGAGCTTGGCCACGAACGGCATGTAGCGCGGCGCTTCCACCAATACTTCGCGGGTGCCGGCTTCGATTTCTTCAATCACGCCCGGCGCCTTGCCGGCCTCTACGCCGTCGATGCTGATGCGCGCTTCGCCCACCGGCTCCACGCTTACCGTGAGCCGGCCCGGCAGGGGCGTGAGGGCAAGGGTGTGTTGCTGGAGGGAGGCTTCGGTGACGGTGATGTCGGCGTCGAGCGGCTTGTAGCCCGGCGCGCTGCCGGTAATGCGATGGGGGCCGGGCACCAGCAGCCAGTGGCTGCCGATGCGCGGGGCGAAGAAGTCTTTGACGCCAAGCTGCGCGTCGGCCGGGATGGCGGTGAGGGAGACCGATCGCGCCAGCAGCAGATAGGCCATCACGCCGAAGGTGAGCGCCACCGTGCCGATGGCGGCGAGCATGCCCCAGGGCAAGCGTGGCCAGCGAAAGCCGGTGAGCGCGCCGGGTGGGCTGAAGGCCGTGGGCGTGATGAGGGGCGGCGTTGGCTTCAAGGGAATTCCCGCAGCGTGAGAGTTGAAGGCCGAGTATAGCGAAGGGCGTGATCTCACACCGCAGATGTTTGCGGGATGAGGCTTGCGCTTGATGACGCGGGCGCCAGCACGGCGAGCCTTCAAGCGCACGCCGCTGATGGCCAAGCTGCTTTTCATCAACGTGCTGGTGATAGACGCCGATCGGAGCGGCTGCGAACTGCTGCACGACTATCTGGCCATCGCGACCGGCCTCCACTCGAGCGCGGCATCGATATCCAGAGCGCGCGACCGCGCAAAAAAATCGAAAAAAAACCCCACGTAGCCGCGTTAGATCAAAACCTTGCGCGGAGGTGGCGGTAGGCTTGTGCCCGAGAGTAAGGATTAATCCTGAGGCAGTCCCGACGCGACGACTCTGCAACTCACACGAAGCCTCCACGATCTACAGCGAGGGGATACTGCCGATTAGCCGGCAGGAGGCAGCCGGCACTTCAATCTGCGCAGGAGCAAGTGTCATGAATCAACTCCCGTTCAAAAATCATCAAGACGAAATTTTTGCAGTGCTGTTGAGTGTGGTGGGACTCGGGATATGGGTCTTACTGGTGTATGAGTGGGCGACGCATCTGAAGCTGCCCGTGCAGTAGCCCGTCGCCAAGACGGTAATTAAGGTCGATCCCGCGTTGGGCTGGCAGTTAAACTGCCGGCTCAACGTGGAGATCACTATGCGTAATAAAGTTTTGGTGGCAGGGGCGAGTGGGGTAGTGGGCGCAGCGGCGGTGGAAGCTTTCCTCCGCGAAGGCTGGGAAGTGGTGGCGCTGTCGCGTCGCGCGCCGGAAATTGCGGGCTCACAGGCCTTTACCCATCTCGCCGTCGACCTGCAGGACGCGGCAGCCAGCCGCGCGGCGCTGGGTGCGCTGAGCGGCGTGACACATCTCGTGTACACCGCCTTGTTCGAGAAACCGGGTCTGATTGCCGGCTGGCAAGAGCAAGACCAGATGAACACCAATCTCCAGATGCTCAAGAACTGCCTCGAGCCGCTGGAAGCTGCCGGCAACCCGCTGCAGCACGTGAGCCTGCTTCAGGGCACCAAGGCCTACGGCATTCATTTGCACCCCATGCCGATTCCGGCCCGCGAGCGCAATCCGCGCGATCCGCATGCCAATTTCTACTGGCTGCAGGAAGACTATTTGAAAGAACGCGCGGCGGCCGCCGGCTTTGCGTGGACCATTCTCCGGCCGCAGCTGATTATCGGTAGCGCCTACGGTGTGGCGATGAATCTGGCGCCGGTGATTGGCGCTTACGGCGCCATTTGCCGTGAGCTGGGCGAGCCCATGGGCTATCCGGGCGGCATCTCCTGGGTGTGGGAAGCGGTCGACGCGCGCCTGCTCGCCAATGTGTTTGTGTGGGCGGGGACCTCGCCGCAGGCGGCGGGCCTGCATTTCAACGTGACCAACGGCGATGTCTTTGAATGGCGCGACCTGTGGCCTGTGATGGCCGACACCCTCGGCGTCGCGACGGGGCCGGATACACCCCGCGAACTCAAGCACTGGCTGCCCGAACACGAGGCCGTGTGGGATCGTCTGGTGGCGCGCCACGGTCTGCGCCAGGTGGCTTTGCCGGCGCTGCTGGGAGAATCCCATCACTACGCGGACTTCTGCTTCGCCTATGGCATGACCACACCGCCGCCGGCGGCGTTTGTGAGCGCCATCCGCTTGCGTCAGGCGGGTTTCCATGAGGTCTGCGATACGCAGGACATGTTCACCTACTGGCTGAAGGACTTTATCCAGCGCGGCATTTTGCCGAAGGCCTAAGCCGCAGCCAGCGGTGCTGGTCACGCTTGCGGGGTGCGCTCCGCAAGCGGGCCGGTGAGTGGATTGTTCTGTGCGACAGCGAAGGAGTTTGCCATGACCGCCGATCCAGGCTTGTTCGAGACGATTCACTCCCTGCGCGCCATGCGGCGCCTGAAGCCCGACCCCGTGCCGGACGAGATGATTCGGCAAATCATCGAGGCCGGCACCTGCGCGCCCAGCGGTCAAAACCTGCAGCGCTGGTCGTTTCTGGTGGTGACCGACGCCGAGGGCAAGCAGTTCTTTGGCGAGCGCTACCACTACTGGCTGCGCAATCGCTTCGCGAACACCATCGAGAGCATCGACCCCGCGTCATCCGATGGCCGCGTGATGAACTCCGCGCTCTACCTTGGCGAGCACATGCACGAAGCGCCGGTGCTGTTGTTCTGCTGTGGCAAGCGAGACTGGCCGTTCGTGGTGCCGCAGGCCGCGCGCGTCGGGCTTGCCCCGCCGTCTTACGGCTCCATCTATCCCGCCGTGCAGAACATCCTGCTGGCCGCGCGTGGACTGGGTTTAGGCGCCAGCCTCACCACCATGCATCAAATGTTTGAGCCCGAAATGCAGGCGTTTTTCGGTATCCCCGAAGAATGGGGCGTGGTGGCGGTGATCCCGATTGGTTTCCCGCTGGGCAAGTTTGGCCCGGTGACGCGAGCGCCGGCGCCCACCAAAACCCATTTCAATCGCTGGGGACAGGGCAAGCCGGGGCTGGCCGCGCCGGATGGCTAGGCCGGCGTATTTGGGGTCAGAGTAAAAATTATGCGGACTCAGGCTCGCCCCAAGCGTTTCCTCGAATTTTTACTCTGACCCCAAACTCTGGGGCTTGGCACCACCGTTCGCCCTGAGCTTGTCGAAGGGCGGGAGCGAAGTCGCGTTGCCTGAGGTTCTGCCGGTCCGTTCATGCTTCGACGGGCTCAGCACGAACGGGGTTTGGGCCCGGCGGCACCGTTCGCCTTGAGCTTGTCAGAGGGCGGGAGCGAAGGCGCGATGCTTGAGGTTCTGCCGGCCCGTTCATGCTTCGACGGGCTCAGCACGAACGGGG
>CANFVX010000101.1 GCA_947450495.1 Gammaproteobacteria bacterium | reverse complement strand
TCGGGCCGCGCAGTTCGATCTCGCCGTGTTCGCCCACCGGCAACACCCGGCCGGTTTCCGGATCGCGAATGCGCACCGCGGCCTGCGGTGAAATCAGCGCACCGCCGCCTTTCGCGCGTTCAGCGGCCGGCAGTTCGCGCGGCTGCAGCGCGTAGAGCGCGTGGCATTCGCTCATGCCGTACAGGCCAACGGCGGTGACGCCGCGCGCGTCGGCGATGCTTACCAAATCATCCAGCGCGGGATTGAATTTCGCGTAGCCAAAGAACTTGAGCGCCGGAAACGGCTGCGGCTCGGGGCGAATCGCCAGCAGGCGCTCGAGCATGTCGTCGCCGCCGTTCATGTGGGTGATGTGTTCGTCGTGCAGTAAAGCCGCCACCCGCTCCGCCACGAACACCGGCAGCATGCGCATCGGCGCGCCGGCGGCGAGTGCGGCCAAGGCTTGGGTAAAGCCAAACACGCCACACAGCGGCAAGGCCTGCATCACCCGCGAACCCGGCGCCTCGAAACCAAAACCCACTGCCACATCGCGCGCGTGTTGCACCACGCCGCCCTGCTGGTGGCAGACAAATTTCGGCGCCTTGGTGGTGCCTGAAGTCGTGAAGATCACGCAGCGCGCATCGGCGCTCGCGGCAGGTGTCGCGTCGGGCTCGTGCGCCGCCAGCGTCGCGTAAGGCGTGACGCGGCAGTTCGCATAGGCAAACGGCGCGGGCGACGCCGCTTCGCTGTAGGTGACGATGTCGGTGAGGGCGCTCAGCGCGGTCGGCGCCACGCCCTGCAAAATCCCGAGAAAATCGATGGCTTTGAAGTCGGGCCACAGCACCAGCAGCTTGCAGCCGCTGCGGCCCACGATGTCTTCAACTTCCTGCGACCGGAACCGCGTGTTCACCGACACTGCAATCGCGCCAAGGCGGGCGCAGGCAAAAAAGCAGCACAACCAGGCCGGAATATTGGGCAACCAGAGCGCCACGCGATCGCCGGCTTGCACCCCGAGTTCGCGCAAGCCCTGCGCCAGCCGCAGGCTTTCCTGCTGCAGATCGCCGGTACTCCAAGTGCGCCCTTCGTAATCGATCGCGGTGCGCGCGCCGGGCAGGCCCTGCAGGAAGTCAGTCAAGCTATCGGTCAAGCCAACCCCCACGGGATGATGAAAGCGAGGTGCGACTCTAACAGCGCACGCGATGGGATCAAACGCGGCGCAGATCGCGCGCGACATCCCGTCACCCGGCTTCTAGAGTTCGCGCATGAATGGCCTGCGCCCGGCGGACACCGCCTTACTGCTGTCGTGTGCGGTCGCGCTCGGTGCCGGCTTGTTGATTGGCATCGAACGCGAGCGGCGCAAGGGCGAAGGTCAGGCGCGTGATTTCGCCGGCGTGCGCACCTTCGCCATGGCGGCCTTGATGGGCACCGTCACGCAGGCGCTGAACCACACCGCGCTGGTGGTCGTCGCGGGGCTGTTGCTGGTGGCTCTGTGCGGGGTCCGCTATGCGCGCGAACACAGCGCCGACCCGGGCATCACCACCGAACTCGCGCTGTTCAGTACTTTTCTGCTCGGCGTGCATGCGGTGGAACGCCCGGGTTTTACCGCCGCCGCCGCGGTCGTGGTGGCCACGCTGCTGTTCGGGCGCCGCGCGCTGCATCGCTTTTCCACCGAACTCCTCACGCCGGTCGAGCTGCGCGATGCGCTGATTCTGGCCGGCGCGGCGCTCATCGTGCTGCCGCTGCTCCCCGCCCGCGCCTCGCCCTGGTTAGGCGGGCTGGATCCGCAGCGCCTGTGGGCGCTGGCGGTCTTGTTTATGGCGATTCAGGCCGCGGGGCACGTGGGCTTGCGGGTGCTGGGCGCGAAGCTTGGCATTGCGCTGGGCGCGCTGGTGGGCGGCTTCATTTCCAGCGCCGCGACCATCGCTGCGCTCGGCGCCAAGGTACGGCAAACCCCGGCACTCTTGCGCCTCGCGGTCGCGGGGGCCTGGTGTTCGACGATCGCCACCGTCTGCCAGTTAGGACTGGTCACCCTCACGCTGAACGCGGCGGCGCTGCCCCTGCTGCTGCCCTGTCTGCTCAGCATGGTCACCGCCGCGGTGATCCTCGCGGGCTTTGGTTTACACACGGGGCATCAGGTGCCGGCGATGCCGCCGCCGGCGCACGCGTTTCATTTGCCGGGAGCGCTCGGCTTCGCCGCTTTGCTGGCGTCCGTCACCGCAGGCGTGAGTTTTATCGCCCAGCACTTCGGGCGCGACAGCGTGATGTGGAGCGTGGCGCTCTCCGGCTTTGCCGACGCCCACGCCGCCACCGCCTCGGCGCTCTCGCTGGCGGCGAGCGGCATGCTGGATGAGCGCAGCGTGGTGCACGCCATGCTCTTCGCCATTTCCACCAACAGCCTGAGCAAGATGGGGCTGGCTTTCGCCAGCGGCGGGCGCGTGTACGGCGCGATCACCAGCGCCGGCCTTGGTCTGATCCTGCTGGCGGCCTGGGTGCCCGCCCTGCTGTAAAGCGCTCAGGCCGGGCTGAGGACGCGCATCACCATGAGCACCAGACCCGCGCCACACAGCAGCGCGGAAATCCCGCGGGTCGTGCGCTGACCAAAGCGCTGACGCCACAGCCAGCGGAGCACGGGCAGCAGCGGCAAGACAATTAACATCTGGCCGGCCTCCACGCCGAGGTTAAATCCCAGCAGTGCTTCCAGCAGATGCCCCGTGGGCAGACCGACCGCGCGGAGAATGTCGGCGAACCCGCAGCCGTGAATCAGCCCGAACAGGCCGGTGATCCAGACCCGATGCGAGGCCGCCGCCCCGCGCCCCAGATTCTCGCCGGCCACCCAGGCAATGGAGCCGGCAATCGCGGTTTCGATCAGCGCCGGCGGGAGATGCAGGAGATCCAGCGCGGTCAGTCCGAGCGTGAGGCTGTGCGCCACCGTGAAGGCGGTGATCACCCGCACCACGCCCCAGCCCGAGGCCGGCACCAGCAACAGCGCGAGCAGGAACATGAGGTGGTCGTAGCCGCCCAGAATGTGCAGCAGGCCGAGCTGAAAAAAACTGCCAAGGCCCTGCGTGCGCGGCGCGGCCGTCGCCACCTGCAGGCTCAAGGCGCGGGATTCCGCCGAGAACGCAAACTGACTGCTGCCTTCTGGCCAGTCGATGCGCGCCAGCGTGTGCAAGTCCGTGCCCAGCGCGTCGAAGGTGTCGTCTTTAATCTCAAGCGTGGTGATGGCGTCGCGACATACCACCTCCAGCACCACGCCCACGCCCTGCTGCTCGGCGCTGGCGCCCGCAAGCCGGGCGTTGGCCACCGCGCAGGGCTCGGTCGCATTGCTGAAATGGAGCTGCGCGGCGAGGGCCGGAGGGAGGCGCATCCGCGCCGTGTCGAGATTGCCACCCAGCGGCGTGAGAAAAGCCGCCGGCCATTGCGAGAGCGTGAGCTGATAGCGCAGCACGTTGCCGGCGATAGTGATCGCCGCGTAACCGGTGGTGCCGCCCTGATGCGCCAGCGTCGGCCACGCCAGACCCAGGCCGAGCACGCACAGCAACCGCGCTAGTGCAGCCCGGCCCACACCGCTGCCCATTCTTCGCCGACGAAGCGGGACATCAGATACACCTTGTCCTTCCCGTCCACCCGCAGATATTGCAGCGAGCCTTCGGGCGTCGGCTTGCCAAAGCTGAGCGTGCGTTCAGTGCGATCGATCTCCACGCTCACGCTGAGCGATTGATCGTCGAAGCCCAGCGCGGCGGCGTCCAAATCCTGCAAATCAGCGCCTTCCAGCACACGAACAGGCTTGGCCGTATGCAGAAACTTCACCGCCAGATTCACCCGTGGCAGCAGCGCCGGCGGTAGCGGTTTACCCTCCACATTCCAGCCCTCAGCCGCCCGCTGCAAAGCCAGCGCTTGCGCACCGACGCGCAGCGTCAGCGCCTGCACCGCAGTTGGCTCCGCCGCGAGCACGCCCTCGGCTTCAAAGGCCACAAACTGCGCCTGCTGCATCGGCCCGCCGACAGCCGCCATCACCAGCAGGTAAAGCAACCCGAGCGCGGCCAACAGCGCGGACAGCTTGCCCCTCATCGGCGTCGCCACCACACGATGACGCCGCCCAATGTCGCCAGCAGCGGCAGCCCGAGCGCGGTGAGCAGATACACCGCTTTCAGCTGCGACTCGGTCAGCAGCACCATCGGCGGCACCGGCACGCGCGGATTCACCGCCGCCAGCCCTTCCTCGCGCACCAGCCAGCGAATCATCGCCAGCACCAGATCGCTGTTCGCCATATAGGGATAAAACGAATTGCTGGCGAAGTCGGCATCGCCCACCACCACCGCGCGCATCGCCTTGCCGCCGGCCGTCAGCGTGCCCTCGCTGGCGCTGGCAAGGGTGCGTGGCTGCGGCGTGTCGTCGCTGGCGGGCGTGCTGCCGGCGGGCGTCACATCGCGGCGGTCGACGGCCGCCACCGCGCGTGTGGTGCTGGTGTTGCCGCTGCGAATCAGCGCCGTGGTGCTAACGCCGGCCGTTGGCGTGCTCAGCACCAGCGGACGCACGCCGGGGTAAAACGAATAGGCGACATGGCTGGTGATCGGATGCGGGTCGTAGCCGGTGACCGCCACCATTTCTTCGTCCGTGCCGTAGTGGCTCAAGCGATCGGCTACTACCGACTGCGTCATGCGCACGCCGAGCGTGTCCAGGAGTTCCTGCAAGCCGGGCTCCAGCGAGAAGCCCAAATCGAACATCAGCAGCGCCGCGCCACCGTGCTCGAGATAATGTTTAAGCGCCAGACTCTCGCCCGGCAGCCAGGTGGTGCGGGGATTGGCGTCGATCACCACCGCGCAGTCGGCGGGAATTTGGGTGACGGTGGCGAGCGGCAGGCGCTGCACGTCGTAGCCCACCGACTCCAGCGTGCGCCGTAGACGACCTATGCCGTGGCCGGTGGTTTCGATGACCTTCGAGGCGGCATCGTCGTGGCTGTGCGAGCTGCCACTGTCCATGTGGGTGTGGAATTCCTCGTTATCGATCGCGTACTCGTTGTGCCCTTCCACAAAACACACCTGCACCTGCCGCTCGCGCAGCGCGCGCTGAATGCCGATCGCAAACTCTGCTTCGTCCGTGCCCTGCACGATGACCCGCCGCTCGGCCACTTCGATCAGCGCCGCGTTATACATTTTTACGCCGTGGGTGGCGGCCAGGCTGGGCTGCTTGTCGGGGTCGATGGACGTAATCGTCAGCAAGGCGTTTTCGCGCGCCATCAGCAGCAGCATGTCGCGGGCCCGCCGCGCGTTGGGGTCTTGCCCCTGATAGAAATAAGTCACCGAGACCGGCACCCGCAGCCCTCGCGCCACGGCAAGCGCGGTGGGCGATGGGGTGTAGAGTTTCTCGCGCGTGAGATCGACGTGGCTGTCGTGGCGGGTCAACGCACTCAGGGCCAGCACAAAGACCGCCGCGCCGCCGAGCAAAATCAGCGCGCTGCGCCCTCTTCGTCGCCAGGCGCCACCCGTCTGCGCCAGCGACAGGCGAATGCCCCACCAGAACAGCGCCAGCACGGCGGGCAACCAGCCGGCTGCCCACCCCAGCGCCTGCCAGTTGATCGCGTGTTCCTCCATCTCAGCGTCTGGCCAGCGCGCGCACGGCGCAGAACAAGGCCAACAGGGTGCCGCCGATGAAGAAGCCCGCATCCGAGAGATACATCGCACCGGTCGCGAACGGTGTGAAGTGCGCGAGCAGCGAGGCCTGCAGCAGCAGGTCATCCCAGGGCGGCGCCAGCACCGCCGCAAGCGAATCGATCATCCACAACAACAGCGAGAGGCCGAGCGTGAGGGTGGCGGCCACAATTTGATTAGAGGTGAGCGCAGACAGCGCGAGACCCAGCGCGTTGAAGAATCCGGCCAGCAGCAAAAGCCCCAGATAACCGCTGTAAATCGGCCCCCATTCGGGCTGACCAAACCAGGCAAGTACCACGGGATACACCAGCGTAGGCGCGAGCATCGCCGCGATGAGCGTCATGCTGGCGGCGAATTTAGCCAGCACGATTTGATATTCCCGCACCGGAGTCGCGAGCAGCATTTCCAGCGTGCCGTGACGGCGCTCTTCCGCCAGCAGTCGCATGCTGATCAGCGGCACCAGCAAGAGCAGCACGGTGGAGGCCTGAAAAATCACCTGCGAGAGCGAAGCCGTTTTGGTCAGCGCGAGGCTGGTGGCGAAGGTGTAACCCACCACCAGCAGAAACACCGCCATCAAGACCCAGGCGATGGGCTGCAGAAAAAGCCCCCGCACCTCTTTGTCGTAGAGCGCAGCGAAGGCGTTCATGCCGAGGGTCTGGTCATCGCAAGAAACTGGCGCTCGAGTTCGCCGGGCTGGTCGCGGGCAATGACGTAGCTCCCGAGCAGGCGCCCTTCGCGCAGAAACAGCGCCCGATGCGCCACGCGTTCGATTTCAGACAAGACGTGCGAGGTCACGATGATCGCGTGCTCGGCCGCCAGCTGCTGAATGAGTTCGCGCAGTTCGATCACCTGCCAGGGATCGAGGCCGTTGGTGGGCTCATCCAGAATCAAAAGCTCCGGTGCGCCAAGCAAGGCCAGCGCAATCGCCACGCGTTGCCGAAAGCCGCGCGAGAGCTTGCCGGCGGCGCGCTTGCGTACCTCGTTGAGCGCCAGCCGCGAGGCCACGCGATCGCATTCGTCGGTGAGTGAAGGTGCCGGGCATTCCTTCAGCCGCGCAAAAAGGCGCAGCAGTTCGTCGACGGTGAGATGCGGATAGAGCAGCGGGTCTTCGGGCACATAGCCCAGATGCCGCCGCGCGGCCGGGCCGTCTTGGGTGACGTCGAAACCCGCCAGCGTGGCGTAGCCGCGCGTTGGCGTTAGATAACCGGTGAGCAGGCGCAGGCAGGTACTTTTGCCGGCCCCGTTCGGGCCCAGCAAACCCAGCACTTCGCCGCGCGCGAGTTCAAATGAGAGACCCGATAGCGCGCGATGGCGGCCGTAGTCGTAGGTGAGGTCGTGGGCTAAAAGCACCGGCCCGGACAAGCCGGGCCGATGGTCAGAGGCTGGAGAGATCACCGGGCTCGAAGCTTGTAGACGTTCAACAAGTCGCGCCCGGCTGGTCAGATCTTATTCGTAGAATTCCGGCGCTTTCTTCATGGCCTTGAAGGCATCCGGATCGTGCGCCGTGAAGAAGTTGGCGTTTTCAGTCGCCATCATGCGGCGGATCCAGTTGTAGCCTTTCACGATGCCTGCCGGGTCGTAGGCCAGCACGATGTTGGGAATCAGATTCTTCTCAACGTTGTCGCGGAAGTAGGCGGCGTCACCGGTAAGGATGGTGGAGCCGGTCTTCGGCAAGCGCACCACCAGCATCTGGCTGCCCTTGGTGTGACCGCGCGAGCGATGCACCACGATGCTGCCGTCGCCGAAGATGTCGTAGTCGCCTTCAAGCCGCACCATTTCCATCAGGCTCGGCTTGGAGGTGCCCACCGGCGAACGCAGCACCTGCGCGTCGCCCGGGATATAGCCACCGGCAAAGGGTTCGTCCGGGAACATGGCGAAGGTCAGTTCGTCGTCCTGGATGATGAGCGTGGAGTTGGGGAACTTGCCGACGTTGCCGCCGTGGTCGAGATGCATGTGGCTGACGACCACGTATTTGATGTCGTCCGGCTTCAAGCCAATTTTGGCGAGCTGGGCGTCGATGGCGTCTTCCGGGGTCATCTTGGCTTCAAACACGCTGGCGAGCTTGCCCCAGTAGGTGCCATCGGTGATGAGCTTGTCGTTGTTACCGGTGTCGAACAGCACGTTGCCTTTGGGGTGCTTGATGACAAAGAAGCCGATCGGGATTTGAATCTTCGGCTCCATCGGCGCGAGGTTCTGCAGGAAGCCTTTACCCAGCTTCATGGAGCCGGAGGTAAAGGCGTAAAGCTTCATGCCGGCCGGTGATTCAGCCTGAGCGCTCGTCATCGCGCCGAGACTCAGCACCGCGACGGCGGCCAGTCTGGAAATCCACTGTTTCATTGTTTGCCCCTCCGGGAATTGTTGTAAGGGCGTCCGCAGACGCTGCCGCATTATGGCCACAAAGCACCGCCGCGCACAGAGGCTAGCTCCCGGTGCATGGCGGGCCCGTGTACCATGCGCCAGCCCCGAAACAACCTGCTTCTGCGGCGCGCGAGCTTGCGCCGCTCCGAGGTGTCCGCGTTTGAAACTGCTCCGCGCACTGCTGGCCTTCACCCTGATCGCGGGATCGGTCGCCGGATTCTACGTGTACTGGCAGCATCGCGGCCTGCATCCCTCAACCGAAGACGCTTACCTCAAGGCGCACATCGTGCGGGTGTCTTCGCGGGTCACGGCACCGGCCAAGCTCATCCATGTCGTCGACAACCAGTACGTAAGAGCCGGTGAGCCCTTGTTTGATTTGGGCCCCGCCACGTTTGAACAGAAACTCGCCCGCGCCCAGGCCCGGCTCGCGCTCGCCGCCCAGGACACCGGTGCCAGCGGCGCAGAAATCAAAGCCGCCAGCGCCACCTTGCGCGAGCGCGAAGTCACCGCCGACAACGCGCGGCGCACGGTCAATCGCGTGCAGGCGCTGGCGCAAAAGAAACTCGTACCGGCGCAGCAGCTCGACGATGCGCTGGCCACCTATGCCGAAGCCGAGGCCGCCGTGGGCGCGGCCCGCGCCGGCCTTGAACGCGCCCGCAATGCTTTGGGCGACAGCGGTCCGCAGAACGCACGCCTGCGCGCAGCCGCCGCAGATCTCGCGCTGGCGGAACTCGAACTTTCCTTCACCCACATCAAGGCCTCGGCCGCCGGCTGGGTGACCAATCTCACGCTGCGGCCCGGCACCATGGTGCACATGGGGCAAACCCAGTTCGGCCTGGTGGAGGAAAAAGAATGGTGGGTGGAAGCGAATTTTCGCGAAACCGATCTCACGCGCATCAAGCCCGGACAGCCGGCCAGCATTACCCTTGATATGTATCCGGACATCCGTTTGCAAGGCCGGATAGAAAGTTTGAGCGCGGGCTCCGGCGCCACGTTCTCGCTGCTGCCGCCGGAGAACGCCACAGGTAACTGGGTGAAAGTCACGCAGCGTTTTCCAGTGCGGATCGCGCTGGATGCCCTACCCGCCGACAGCGCCACACCGCTGCGCGTCGGTGCCAGCGCGGCGGTTGAGGTCGACACCACCGTCGCGCCATGAGCGAGCGGGCGCCAGACTCGCCAAGCTGGGCGGTCATCACCGCCGTCATGCTGACCACGCTGCTCGAAGTGCTGGACCTCACGGTGGTGAATGTCTCCCTGCCGCACATGATGGGCAGCTTCGGTGCGACGCCGGATCAGATCACCTGGATCGTCACCTCCTACATGATTTCCACCATCGTGGTGATGCCGCTCACCGGCTTTCTGTCGGCGCGCTTCGGTCGGCGCGAAGTCTTGCTGTGGTCGATTTTTGGTTTTGTGATCGCGTCAGCCCTGTGCGGCGCGGCCTGGAGTCTGGAATCGATGGTGGTGTTCCGGTTGCTGCAGGGCGGCTTCGGGGCCGTGCTGATTCCGCTCTCGCAAACCGTGCTGTTCGACGCCTTTCCCCGCGCGCAACGCGCGAAGGCGATGGCCATCTGGAGCATCGCGATCATGGTGGCGCCCATCGTGGGGCCGACCATCGGCGGCATCATCACGGAGCACTTTGTGTGGCGCTGGGTGTTCTACGTGAACGTGCCGATTGGCGTGTTCGCGCTTTTGCTCGCGCTGAGTGAAATTCCCGCCACGCCGCGCCGCCCCACCGCCGGCATCGACTGGCTGGGGCTGCTGCTGATGTCGCTGATGCTCGGCAGCCTGCAGGCGGTGCTCGATCTTGGCCATCACCACGAATGGTTTGCCTCCAAACTCATCATGGGCCTGGCGATTACCGCGGCCGTGAGCGCGATACTGTTTGTCGCGCGTGGCCTGCGGGTCAGCAACCACATCG
>CANFVX010000100.1 GCA_947450495.1 Gammaproteobacteria bacterium | reverse complement strand
TGGGCGTTTCCTGCAAAGGCATGGGGACGGTCACCGGCACGCCGGCGATTGAGTGCGCGGGAGTATATCAGCGGCGATTGATGCGTTCGGGCGGCCTCGCGCAAATCCGATAGCGGCAAGGACGCAATAAATAGGCGGTCAAAATTCGCTTCTGAGACTTGGGCTGACGGCCAACTTCAATCTCGTAAAAGTTCGCAGAAATACGAGCCGCAAGAGCGGCGTGCTGTCCGCCAACTGCGCAGGAATCATGCGGTGAGCCTTCAAGGTCGGAAGCAGTCAATCAACTGGATTAACGCGACATCATTGCCAAGTTTGCTTTCGTAGAACGCTCTGCACCCGATAGCAAGGGCAGCGCGCGCTTCTGGAGAATCTGCCAGCATCTCTATCCGAGCCGCCAAAGCAAGCCCATTACCGACCGGCACCGAAGCAAATGCTTCCGCAGCGCCGGATTCCCTCAGCCACTGGGTGTCCCCCGTAATCGTCGCCCGCCCTATCGCGGCATAGGCATAGAGCTTGAACGGGCAGACACGCTGCGTTTTATTACCTTCGCCAAATATGCCGAGGCAGATATCCGCATTGGCAATTTCGTCGGCGAGTTGCGCACTCGACTGCCAGTTGTTGATCCAAACCATGCGGTGACCGAGTGTCTCGATCAACGCTGCAATCTTTGCAGACTCCTGGCCGTCTCCCACCAGTCTGAAAACAATATCTTGCCGGTGCGCCAGGCGAGTGATGGCGTCCAGAATGAAAGCAATGCCATGCAATGGAATGAGCGTACCTACGAACAGCACCGTGCAGACAGGCTTCGGTTGTAGTGGCGCGGTGAGGGTAAATTCGGTTTCGTTGGTAGAAAGCGGAATCGCAACGACCTGCGCCGATGGCAAGTCAAACATCGAGCAGAGATGAGCGGCATTTTGTGGGGTGTCGACGACAATTCTGTTCGCCAGTCGGTAGCTGCGGGCCTCCATCCACCGCAAGGCTCGCGCCAGTAGGCTGCTAGCGGCGAGCAGCTTTCGATCAACAACGATGGTGTCATAGAGCGAGATGAATGCGTCGGCGACTATCCATTCCGGCAAGAGACGGCGGGGTAAGTAACTCAGCGCAAACAGTACGAAAACCGCCGGATAAGGCAGATACACGCGGCGCACAGAGCGTGCGTGAAGAAGATATCGCGTGACCACCACTAGGTGCGCCCATACCGCGCGGCATAGCGCGCCCAGCTTGGCCCTCAAGCCCGGGCGGACACGCGAGGCAGTCCGCCACATCGGATGATTTATCTCACTAACGTCGAACGTTCCACTGTTCGCCAAGCTCTGCAGCCTATACAGCACATTGGGATAGCCCTCCGACTTGAGATGAACCCCGAGCACTAACAGGCGCTCAATCATCGCGAGCATCAGGTTTGGTCTGAGTGCCCGCTAAAGGCCCCATTTTTCCCGACAGGGCGTCAGCAATCCCGCGCCGCAACGCGGCCAGCTTTTTGGATTTTCCCGATTCAAAAAAAATGATGCCGGCGGCATCCACACTGAGTCGGGCGAACTGTCTGAGCACCCAGAGAGGCTCGCGACGCCAGAAGTTCATGGCCGTGACGAGCATATTGCGTGCGGTGTAATACTTTCTCACCGGGCCGTAATGATCGATTGCAGCGAACCTGAATCCCCGCCGCCGGCTGGTTTCGCCAAACCCGTGAACCATGAGCGAACGGCAGGTGATAAACACCTGCCCGCCATGCGCTTGAGCCCGCAGGCAGAATTCGTGGTCTACCGAATCAATAAAGTAGTCCTCGCGAAACCCGCCAATGCTTTTGACCAGCGCCAAGGGCAACATCATGCCGGAGGTAATCACCGTCTTCCGGACGAGTGCGACTTGCCCCGGCTTGCCGTTCACCCGAAATCGTTCGTGATGACGGTTCCAATAGTTAACGCCGAAGATATTGTTTTCACCCGGCGCTGACCGCCAGGCGCTCGCCAATGTGGCCAACAAGTCGGCTGATATTTCAGAATCCTGATCAAACGTCACGGCCCACTGGCAGCCCTGCGCGTCCGCAAATGCCAGTCCCTGATTCAGCGCCTGAGCGATCCCGGCGTTGTCAGGATTGCGGATCCAGTGCCGTCCCGGTGCTGACATCAAGGCTTCGAGTCGAGTCGCGGAGCTCCCTGCTGAGGCGTTGTCTACCACCACCACCCGCGCGAACTGCGCTTCCATCTTCTGCAAGCGTTGTTCAAAGCCCGAGTCCGGAAAATAGGTGACGACCACAGCACAAGTGTTGTGGGCGTCTGGCCCCCGCGAGGCGTCAGCCCCACCAGCAGCCGCTCCCACGGATGAAAAATCCTGCGGATTCGAGTGCGTTCCGGCTGGGCGTTCGATGGGCGACATAGCGGGATGATAAGGGGAAGCGCCCGGTCTCGGTGAGGCTTGCCCTCTCCTCTGGTGATGACTCGCGCCTGTTACGCCCGCTCAGCCCGCAAAAATATGGTGCTCAAAGTGCACCATGCCGCGTTCACCTTCCGGCCCTTCCAGCACGCAGGGGAACTCGGTCGGCCCGAGTCGCCGCGCCTCGGGCAAGCGCGTGAGACCAGCGCGGCCCAAGGCGGCGCCTTGCGGGTAGCGGTCGACTTCCACTACCGGACCAATGCCGCGCCATACGCCAGCGCTTCCACCGTCGTTCCAGCCGCCGTAATAGCCCAATCCTTGCACATCGGCCGGGGTGCCTGCCGCCCGAATGTGGTAGTCCCGCCAGCGGCCACTGCCATCCATCAATGAGAACTCGCCCCCGACAACGTTCTTGGTGCCCGGCGCATAGACCAGCGAATGGCGGACCGCCGTGAGTCGAACGCGCCGCCCGTCGGGAAAGTCGAGGCAGCCTTCAAAATCGAGCGTTGTGCCGTCACGGGCTTCATGCGTATTGAAAAAGCCGGTGTAGGCGTCGGTCGCGAAAGGCGCCCAGATGCGGAAGTGACGATGGTCTATTTCGTCTTCGTCGCGCTCAATCCCGCCACTGGCGATTTTGGGTCCCATGCCGGCCCGCAGCCCCCAGCTATGGTCCCGGATCGCGGTCCACCCGTTTGCGGTCACCGATTCGCCATCGCGCGTGATGTGACCGCTGGCGGCACAAATCTGCGTGTAGCGCACCATGTCGTGAATCAGTTGGCCGTAACGCCGAAACCGGTACGGCGCTTCCAGAAACGGCGCGGCGCGCGCCTCAAAGCGGAGATCAAAGGTAAAACCAGCGCCGGCCTCTTCCAGAGACAGACGAATTTCCTGCAGCGGACGGATGATCTCCAGACGTAGCGGCCCGACTTCCAGCGCGGTGCTGTGCGGGCGTAACACGCGCGAGGCGCGCAGCACGCGCTGCTCGCCGGCCCGCGACAGCCCCGCAAAGCCGTCCATCACATTCATATTCGGATGGAGCCGAATCCCGGCAACCACATACCAATCGTCGGCAAAGGCGGCGCAAAAATAGCCGTCGTTGAAGTGAATATCCGAGGTGAAAGGGATCGCGAACGGCGTGGGATGTTGATGGAAAGGATATTCGTCGAAATCGGCGATGTTCATGCGGTGACCTCCTGCGTGAGCGGCGTGCTGCATCGGCAATAATAGCCACGCCGCAGCAAGCCCGACGCAGCCTCTCAAATCAGCGACAATCCAGCCCTCGCCGCAACGGCTTCCCTGACAGACTGCGCCATGTTGACCCCGCTCCTCACCCTGATCCAGCACGACGCCCTGCAGTCCGCCCGCGACCAAAGCCTGGCGACTCTAGACTGCACGCTGGATCTGGACCGCTCGCGCACGACGGTGACCATTGGCGCCTCGCACTGGTCCTGGCGGGGTAATGACTATCCCTACCTCATGCGCTGCAAAGACCGCACGGTTTACTACTGGACGGGAGAAGACTTCGCGCCCGCGCAGCGTTATGGCAATGCGCTGATCAAGCTCATCCCCACGTCCTGGGGCGCACCGACCTTCGAGATCGACGGCATCAAGATGCTGCCGACCGCGCAGGTCTCGCCTTACGCCGACGCGGCGCGCAAGGTAGACCTCATCGCCCCTCGCGGGAAGCGCGTGCTCGATACCTGCGGCGGCCTCGGTTATTTCGCCGACTGCTGTCTTAAGGGCGGCGCGCGTGAAGTGCGCTCGTTCGAGAAAAATGCAGACGTGCTGTGGCTGCGAGGCATCAACCCCTGGTCACCCCAGCCTGGTGACGGGCTAGACCTCAGACACGCCGACATCGCGCTGGAATTACCCCAACTGCCGGACGGCTCGTTCGACGCCGTGCTGCATGATCCGCCCCGTTTTGGCATCGCCGGCGAACTCTACTCAGAAGACTTCTACCGGCAGTTGGCCCGTGTTCTGCGGCCGGGTGGCGTGCTATTTCACTACACCGGCAGCCCGAACAAGCTGACCTCCGGGCGCGATGTGCCTAGCGAAGTCAGCCAGCGCCTACGGCGAGTGGGGTTCACGGTGACGCCCAACGGCGACGGCTTGCTGGCGATTCGGCGCTGATCGCGACCGAGGACACCGAAGCTAAAAAGTCAGACGCCGGTTGCCGGATAGCGGTCTTGCAGCGCGCGATAGATGTTGGCGCGGAAGTCCGTCGCGTTCGCATCGAGGGCGGCCAGCACTTCCACCAAATGTTCGTTGTCTTCCCGCCCGCTCCATTGTTTAACGTAGCTGCCATCGCGGTAGCCATGGTCCTGGCGGAAAAAATTGAGCACGTTCTTGCCCAGATAGGCGCGGTAGAGGTCGTCGAAGTTGCGACCAATGTCGGCCAGCAGAACGGGGATTAGACCCACCGCAAACTGGCCCTGCGCCACCGCGGTGGCCGCGAGCTGCTCTACATCGCGCAGAAACCCGGCGGAAGCCGGCGGGTGGGACCATTCGGCGGCGATCTGCGCGCCGGCGGCGGCGAAGTCGCGCTCGGGCGTGATGCGCATACTCAGCCCGAAATGCCAGATGTCGACAATTTCGAGCATCACCTGCTCAACATCGCGCTGAGAGGCTTTCCACCATTTCCAGCCGCCGTAGTGATCCATCAACTCGGCGCATTCGATCCACAGCGCGCGATACCACTCGCGGTTGCGGGCTATCCAGTCCGCGTCCACCCGGGCGTTCATCTCGTCCTGCAGCTGCAGCATCGCGGCGGCCTTGGCGGCCAGCGCGTCGAGTGAACTCCCGGATGGGGCGGTCATCGGGCTGGCGCCTTATTCCGGAGTGAAGGTGAAGTTTTCACCATCACGCTTCACACGCACCGCATGCGGCGGCGGGAAGTGGGCGGGCATGAGCAACGCGTTCTTTTCAACGCAGTGTTCCATCAGCTTGCGGCGGGTCTGACCGGATTGCACCGGATCCAGACAGAAGCCGCTGCTCCACTCGGGGCGGAAAATCTGGATGGGCGAATGCAGGGTGTCACCGGCGAACAGCGCGTGATGTCCCTTGCTTTCCACTTCCATCACGATGCTGCCACGGGTGTGGCCCGGGGCGAGCTTGATGAGCATGTTGTCGTTCAGCGCATGGTCGCCATGGACCATCTCGGCCTGACCGGCTTCAACCACCGGCAACACGCTGTCGTTGAACACGTTCTGGTTGATTTCGATTTCCACATGGTCGGCTTCGGCCGGGTTCCACATGTCGAATTCCTGCTTGCTGAAGATGTACTTGGCTTTCGGGAAGGTCGGCACCCATTTGCCGTTCTTCAGCTGGGTGTTCCAGCCGCAGTGGTCAACGTGCAAGTGCGTGCACATGACGATGTCCACGTCTTCCGGACGCACGCCGCAGGCCGCGAGGCGCTCCAGATAGGGGGTATTCAGGTGGTGGGCCAGTTCGAACGAAGGACGTTCTTTGTGGTTGCCGTTGCAGGTATCGATCAGGATGACCTGGTTGTGGGTCTTCACGACCCAGGTATGAATGCTGAGCTTCAGCCCGCCGGTCACCGGGTTGCGGCAGAAGGGCTCGATGAGCGCCTTGTTGGCTTCCAGCAGCGCCGGATCGTGATTAGGAACCAGCAGTTCGGGCGGAAACCCGTCGTCAACCGGTACTTCGATCGCGACGTCGATCGCGATATCTCCAAGCATGCGCTTGCTCATGGCACTACTCCCCTATGAAGTTTTCAATGATTCGCCGGCGTGCGGCGCGCGGGCATCTTAACCAATCGACCCGGCTTTGCCAGCGTCGGCTTTTCCTTCAAACGAGGCAAAAAATTTCTGCACGTCCGAGAGCTCGCGGGTGACCGGCATGGGCGGCAGCGACTTCAGAAAAAGCTTGCCGTAGCCGCGGGATTTGAGTCTGGGGTCGCAGAGCACCAGCACACCTCGGTCCGCGGCGTCGCGAATCAGTCGCCCTGCCCCCTGCTTCAGCGTAATGACGGCGGCCGGCAGCTGCAGTTCGTTGAATGCGCTGCGACCTTCCGCCGCCAGACGGTCGGCGCGCGCCCGGGCCACGGGGTCGTCGGGTGGTGCAAACGGGAGCTTGTCGATGATGACGCAGGACAAGGCCTCCCCCCGCACATCAACCCCCTCCCAGAACGTGGCGGTACCAAACAGCACGGCGTTGCCCAGCCGCCGGAACTCGGCGAGCAAGCGTGCGCGCGGCGCATCGCCTTGCACGAGGATTGGCCAGGGCAGGCGCCCGCGCAGACGAGCGGCACAAAATTCCAGCGCCCGGTAGCTCGTAAACAGAAAAAACGCGCGCCCCCTGCTGGCCGCGAAGACGGCTTCCGCGATATCGCAAATCAGCGGCAGGTAGCGCTGGTCGCTGGGGTCGCAGGGAATGGGCGGGAGATGGAGCAAGGCCTGATTGGCGTAGTCGAACGGGCTATTCCAGACTGCTTCGTCGGCCTCGAGAATGCCGAGCTCGCGGCAGAAATGGGCCACGCTGCCGCCGATGGCGAGGGTGCCGGAACAGAACACCCAGGCCGCGGGGTAATGCTCAAGCCGGGCGCGAAAGCGGTCCGCGATCGACAAGGGCGTAACGTGCAGGACAAAGCCGCGCGCGCCGGCTTCCAGCCAACGGACTGACTCCGAATCGTCCTGTTGCAAACATTCGCGCAGCTTCAGCAAGAGTTCCGCGCTGCGCCGCTCACAGGCTTCAAGCTCCTCGCCCCGCCCGGAGGCGAGTTCCAGCTGGGTGCCGAGCGCGGTCAGGTGCCCGTGCAGGGTGTCGAGCAATTCGCCCAGGACTGGATGGGCGGTCAGCAGGGACTCTGATTGCTTGCCTGAGAACTGCGCCAGAGCGCCGATAGCCTGCTCAACGCCTTGTTCCAGCAGGCGGGCAGCCTCACGCAGATCGGGCATGTCGGGCGCTTCGCTGCGGGCGGCGCGATCCGAATCGCGCGACAGCTCGCGCAACTGGCGCGCAGACAAGGCATGACCAAACGCATTGGCGGCAAGTTCTGGTAGCTGGTGGGCCTCGTCGATCACCACGCACTGCGCGGTGGGCAGAATTTCGCCAAATCCGGCGTCGCGCAGCGCCATGTCGGCGAACAGAAGATGGTGATTCACCACCACCAAATCTGCCGCGACCGCGCGGCGGCGGGCTTCCTTCACGTGGCAGTCGTCAATTCGCGGGCATTTCTGGCCAAGGCAGTTCTCGACCGTCGAGGTCACGTAGGGCCAGAGCGGGGATTCCTCCGAGACCTCCGAGACTTCAGCGATATCCCCCAGCACGGTCTCCCGACTCCAGGCCGTCACGACCGCCAATTCCTTTTGCTCACGCGGACCTACCAGCGGGTCGCCGGCGGCCTGCTCCATGCGATGCAGGCAAAGATAATTGGATCGTCCCTTCAACAAGGCGACGCTGGCTTCGCTTTTAAGCGCGGCCCGGACGCGCGGCAGGTCGACGTGGAAAAGCTGGTCTTGCAGCGTGCGGGTGGCGGTCGACAGGATGGTGCGCACTCCGGCCATCAGAGCCGGCACGAGG
Organism: Gammaproteobacteria bacterium; assembly: GCA_947450495.1. GTDB lineage: Bacteria > Pseudomonadota > Gammaproteobacteria. The sequence continues at coordinate 2,013 of CANFVX010000100.1, read as the reverse complement.
TAGGCGAAGGTTTTGCCGGTACCGGTGCCGGCTTCACAGACGAGATGACCATGGGACTGGATGGCGGCCGCCACACGATCGGCCATTTCCTGCTGGGCGTGACGCGGCTGGAAACCTTCGATCACGGCGTCCACCGGGCCACCGGCCGCAAGCGCGGCGCCGGGGGTCAAGGCGTTGGGGCTCCGCTGGTGGGCAACTCGTCGTCTTTCGACCACACCATTTTGCCGATGCGCTGGAATTTGGGGATCGTCAGCGTGCCGCGCTTATTGGCTTTGGATTCGTCCAGCGCGTCTTCTACCGCCTCGCGGCTCGCCTCGTAAATGGCGAAGGGCTCGTAGTTTTCGTCCAACAGCACCAGCAACAGGGCTTCCCAGGGGCGCTCAATTTTGAGCTCCCCCAGGCGATGAGAGCTTTTGATTTCTTCAAAGACAACGCGGGCCTTGATCTGCAGCCGGTCGATACGGCCTTCCGGCCCTTCGCGAATGGCGTCGTAGCCGGCTTGCGCATCGCCCGAGGGCGCGAGGCGCAGGAGGCGGATGGCGTCGTTGATCGCAATCTCGCCGCTGATAGGCAGCGTCTTGCCGGTGGCGCGCCGGTAATCGGCAGCCAGTCGACGGGCTTGGGCCATCAGTTTGTCGACGACGTAGACGTTCACGCGCTGGCGCCCGATCTTAGATTAAGTTCAGATTATAAGCTGATGATTTTCATATGCCAGCCTTCGCCGCATGAGAAATCACATCAATTCCAGTCAGTGCCAAAAGCCAGCACTTCACCCAGATCGCTGGCGTTCAAAGCCAGCATCAGCAGTCGGTCAACGCCCAGCGCCACACCGGCACAGGCCGGCAGGCCGCTGTTGATGGCCGCCAGCAGCTGCGTGTCGATTACCGGCGGCGGCAGTCCTCGAGCGTGGCGCAGCGCCGCCTCGCGATCAAACCTTACCTGCTGCTCCGCCGGATCCGTCACTTCGTGATAACCGTTGGCCAACTCCACCCCGTGCACCACCAACTCAAAGCGTTCGGCCACCGGGGGCTGGTCGTGGCGGATCCGCGCGTAAGCCGCCTGCTCCACCGGAAAGTCGTACACGAATGCGGCCCGCGAGTTCCCCACGCCAACTCGCACCAGTTCTTCCAGCAACAGGTCGAGCAACAGCGTGCGGTCGGCCGCGTCGGCGGGCGATAACACTGCGCCCCTGCTACTGGCGTACTCGGCCAGTTCCTGCGTGGTGCTGGTATGCGGATTCGCCGCACCGATCTGCGCTGCCAGCGCCGCCAGACTCAAGCGCTCGATGACCAGTTCGGGCAAGGCAAGCCGCACGATCGCGGCAACCTCATCCATCAGCCGATGGTGGTCAAAGCCCACCCGGTACCACTCGAGCATCGTGAACTCGCCACGATGCAGGCGGCTTTGCTCTTCGCTGCGAAAGGCTTTGCAGATTTGATAGATGCTGCCACTGCCGCCGGCGAGTAGCCGCTTCATGGCGAATTCAGGAGAGGTCTGGAGATAACGCCGCCCTGCGGGCAAGTCCACGCAGAGCGATTGCAGGGCGGGATCCGCGGCGCCGGCGAGACCTAGCAGCGGTGTGTCGACTTCCAACACGTCGGCCGCTGCGAAGTGGGACCGGATGCGCTGGAGTAAGCCTGCCCGCGCGACCAGCGTCTCGCGGGTGGCCGTGGGCCGCCACGCCATGGCGAGCGGCTATTCTTCCTTGGCGCGGGAGACGTACTCGCCGGTGCGGGTATCAATCTTCAGCAGCGAACCTTCTTCAATGAAAAGCGGAACGCGGACGACCGCGCCGGTTTCCATCGTCGCCGGCTTGGTGCCGCCGGTGGCGGTATCACCGCGAATGCCGGGATCGGTCTGGGTGATGCGCAACACCACGAAGTTAGGCGGGCTAACGGCAATCGGTTCGCCGTTGAACAGCGTCACGCTGCACATTTCCTGCCCCTTCAACCACTGGCCGGCGTCGCCCACCGATTCGTTCGAGGCCTGAAGCTGCTCAAAGCTGGACGGGTT
>CANFVX010000099.1 GCA_947450495.1 Gammaproteobacteria bacterium | reverse complement strand
GTCTGACGGCAAGCCCGAAGACTACGGTAGCTATCGTGGCCGCTACGGCATTGAAGACACCCGCCACGCGCTGCTCGAAATCAAGCGCAGCGGCATTCATCCGTTCTGCATCACCATCGACCGCGAAGCGCAGAGCTACCTGCCGCACATGTACGGCGCGTCGAATTTCACGGTGGTCGATGAGGTGGCCAAACTGCCCTGGAAGGTGGCGGATATCTATCGCAAGTTGACGACCTGAGCTCACCGCCCTGTTGCTGGCAAGCGATCGGCTTTATAGATTGACGTCTCCCCACACACCCCTAATTCGGAGCCCGCGCATGGAACTCGGCAACTACCTGCTCTCCATCCTCATCTCGCTGCTGACCGGCGTCGTCGGCTTTGTCATCGCTTACAAGCTGTTCGATTGGCTCACGCCAACGTTGAGCTTTGAAGAGCAGCTGCGGAACGACAATCGGGCGGTTGCCATTTTTCTGGCCGGGCTGTTTATCGGGCTTGGGCTGTTGCTGGGTAGCGCGGTGAAATGAAGCGCCTCGCCATTGCGCTGTGGGGTCTGGCGCTGGCGCACAGCGCGACGGGCGCGGACGAGGCGCTGCCGGCGGGCGGGTCGGCGGCCTTACCGCTGGAGCAGGCCATCGCCAAAAATCTGGGCCGCCCGTACGTGATGGGGTCGACCGGCAACAAGTCCTACGACTGCTCCGGTTTTGTCTGGCGGGTGATGACCGACGCCGGTGTGTTTATCAAACGGTCAACGGCGCGCAAATATTATTTAGCGATGCCAAAGATTGAGGGTGGGGCCGCGAACCAGTACGCGTTCGGCCGGCTAGTCTTTTTTGACGATCTCAAGCACGTGGGCATCGTCGACAACGAGGACGGGTTTTTCCACGCAGAAACCGGCCATGGCACGCGCCGGAGCGGCTTCGCGCCTTACTGGCGTGGCAAGGTGGTGGGCTTCCGCGCGATCCCGCAGGTGGCTGATTCGTCCACCCCAGCGGGCGGCACTGAGCGCCGTTGAGCGTGCACGCCGCGGTATGCCGGCCGGGTCTTTTTGGCTACGATAACTGCCCTCGTCGCGCTCGTAGCTCAGCTGGATAGAGTACTGCCCTCCGAAGGCAGGGGTCACAGGTTCGAATCCTGTCGAGCGCGCCAACTTCATCCGCTTTCTGCGTCCTGCGGCCTTCGTCAGCAATGGTGGACTCGGCGGCGTGGCTGGGTTGTGGTTCAGCGCTCGCGGCACCTCAAAATTTCCCCTCTGGCGGCGAGACCTGCCAAGCGCTTATCCTTGCGCTGAGAGTCCGATGCCCCAACCAAAAAGGATTGCCCCATGAAGTCTCGCATGCTCATGCTCACCACCTGCGGCGTTTGTTTGCTCGGCCTAAGCGCCCTCGCCCAAGCCGATGACGTCCTGCCGCCGACGTCGCCGGCCGTTGAGGAAACCGCGCCCGTGCCGCCGACCGCCGAACTGCCGGCCGACGAGACGCCATCCCCTGACGTCATCACCGACCCGGTGGCCGTTGAGCCAACGACCGCCGAACTGCCGGCCGAGGTGGTAGAAGTCATGACGATGCGGCCAGACATGCCGCAGCCTAACGAACGCACCCTCGACAAGGTCGACACCGACAATGACTTCATCGCCTACAGCGCCGCGCCGGGCGTTGTTGGCAATGTGCCGGAAATCCCGACCAGCCTCGTGCCGGACGCGAGCATCGAAGCGGCCAGCGCCTCCCTGAATGCCGCAGTGGCAGATCAGGCGGCGGCGGCGAACGAGATGCCCGATACCTTTGCGGTCCCCGCGACCGTGGAAGCCAAGGTCGACACCAACGATGCGGCCCCGACCGACGGGCCGATGATCCGCGACGGTCACCTCATCGCCCGCTAACGCACAGCCCCGTCATTTGCCGATCCGCGCAGCAGGTGCCTGCTGCGCGGCCTAAAGCTCACTTGCCAATTCACGCTCGTCCCGGGCTTTGCCTGCTGCTGCTCGGGCTCACCCTCAGCGCCCACGCAGAGGGTATTCGCTTCTCGCGCATCACCGTTTCCGGTAATCGCGCGATTGCCTCCCCAAGCATCGACAAGGTCACCGCCGATTATCTCAATCGAGAGCTTGGCGACGAGGACCTGCAGCGCCTTCGGCAGGCGTTGGACGCCTTGTATGCCGCGCAAGGATTTCGCAGTTCCCGCGCGCGCCTGCCCAACCAGCGGCTGGATACAGGCGTTTTGCGCATCGAATTGATTGAAGCCAGCCTTGAGGAAATTACCCTCAGCGGCAACGCGCATCTGAACACCGATTATCTGAAAGCCCGCGTCGGCCGGGGGCTTGATAAGCCGCTTAACGTCGAACGGCTGAACGACAACCTGCGGCTCTTGCTCCGGGAACGCGTGGTCGACGACCTCAAGGCCGAGTTCCTGCCCGGCAGTGCCCGCGACCGCCAGCGCTTAAAACTCAGCGTGACCGAAGGCCCGCAATACAGCGTCGGGATGCGCGTCGGGAACGACCGCTCGCCAAGCGTCGGCGGTATTCATGGTGTGGTGGAGGCCGGCGCGCGCAATCTGCTGGGGCGGGGCGATACGCTGGATCTCTCCAGCGGGCACGCCGACGGACTCGGCGACTGGGACCTCCGCTGGCGCTTGCCGCTGAACGCCGGCGGCACCGAGCTCAGCGCGCGTTATGGCCGTTACGATTCCACGCTGGTTGAAGAACAGTTTGTGGTGCTGGGTGCGGAGACGGAGTCCAACGCGTTTGAGCTGGGCCTCACCCAGCCGCTGATCCGCAGCGCCAACCGCCAGCTCGCGCTGAACGCACGCTTCAGCCACCGGGACAGCCAGAGCTATCTCCGCGGCGAACCGTATTCCTTCAGTGCCGAAGCGGACGACGGACGGGTCGATGTCGACGCGCTAAGACTCGGTGTGCAGTGGACCGAGGCCCAGCCGGGCGACGTGCTGGCGCTACGCGCCGGGGTAAGCGTTGGGATTGGCGGCACCGAACACCCCGACGACATTCCGGACGCGCAATTCACCAGCGTTCAACTCCTGGGGCAATGGCTGCATGTGTTTGGCCCACGCGCCGGACAAGTCTTCGCCCGCGCCGATTTACAGCTCGCCAGCGAGCCGCTGGTTTCACTGGAACGTTACGCCTTGGGCGGCATGGGCACCGTGCGCGGCTATCGGCGCGCGCGGGTGGTGAGCGACAGCGGCTGGTCGGCGTCGCTGGAATATCGCCTGCCCGTGTGGCGCCTCGCCTTGCCGGGCGCCGGGCCCGAGGACGGCCAAATCCTGCTGATCGCCTTTCTCGACGCTGGGCAAGGTTGGAGCGATCGGCCGGGCGTCAAAACGTCACCCACGCTGGCCGCGCTGGGACCCGGACTCCGCTATGACCTCAACCCACGCGTTCGCGCCGAAATCTATTGGGGCGCCTTGCGCCGCCACGTCCCGGAAACCGAGCCCGATCTGCAGGACAGCGGCGTGCATTTTCAGGTCGCCGCGCAATTTGGGTTCTAGGGAAGCGCCGGCCTAGAGCGCTTTACTCATTTCTGCACAGGGCACGGTCGTGCCCCGCGTGGTGGGGACCGCAATCCTGCGGTCGAGCTGGTAACCGGCGGCGCGGTACAGCGGCTCACCGGCGACGGTCGCCACTAAAGCCGCGCGCTTGAAGCCAGCAGTGCGGGTGGCGTCCTCACACAGGGCGAGGACCCTGCGCCCAATACCCCGACGGGCAAATTCCGGCTGCGTATACATGGCGCGAATGCGGGCTGGCGCCGTTGCCGGATCGAGCAGACTGGCGTCGCGCCCCGCGCTGTGGTCGCCACCAAACAAAGTGGCCCGCGCGCTCCAGCCGCCGCAGCCAATCAGTCGTCGGTCGGGATGCGCCACCACGAAATAGGTGCCGTCGTCGATAAGTCCGCTATCTACGCCCATGATCTCGAACGAGGCTTCCAGCTGCGCGGGATTCAACAAGGGTCCGATAAGGCCGCGGATCGCGGCGGTCATTAGCGCCTCCAGCGCGGGGAGGTCCGCGCGGGACGCGAGGCGGTGACTGAACCCGTCGGGCGTCTTCACCGACACCTACGCCTCAAGGTTCATCGGCGTGGTAGTCCCACTGTCCATCGTTGTCGAGGTCGCGGTCGGTACCGCCTTTATCGAGGTCCCACTGGCCGTCGTTATCGGTATCCCGATCGGTACCGCCCTTGTCGAGATCCCACTGACCGTCGTTATCCAGATCCCGATCGGTACCGCCTTTGTCGAGATCCCACTGACCGCCGTTATCGAGATCCCGATCGGTGCCGCCCTTGTCGAGATCCCACTGACCGTCGTTGTCGATATCGCGGTCGGTGCCACCCTTATCGAGATCCCACTGACCGTCGTTATCGGCGTCGCGATCGGTGCCGTAGGCGTGGGCGGGGCCGGCCAGCAAGAGGGAAAGCAAAAACGCGAGCAAAAAGCGCATAGGTCACTCCTTGACCGCAATGGCACCGGCGGGCGGTAGGTCCGCCGGTGCGCTTACCGCGGGTCAGGCGGTAGGCGTGGAATGTCGATCGGCCACCATGCGCATCGCTACGCGCAGGTGCGAGTACTTCCACTCGCCGTTCTGCTTCACGTATTCGTCGTCGTAGCGCAACGCGAACCACTTTTCCTCACCCGTTTCGGTGTAGGTCCAGGGGCCCATGATGTACCACACGCCGGTCGCGTGATTGCCGTTCACGGTGATGATCGGGTTCATCATATTGTGCTGAGAGAAGCTGAACATTTTCTGAAAATTCGCGAAGAGCGCGCGGATTTCCGCATGTCCTTTCGCCAGACCAAAGTCGGCGCTTTCCCAGATCCCGTCTTCGGCGAACACCGAACACACGCGATCCGGGTTGTGCATGTCGTCGCAGATTTGGGCGTAGCGCGCCTTCAGCTGTTTGATCGCTTCGATGTCTTCCAGGCGCGTGATGCGCGCTTCCAGATCGCTGGTGCTCATGTGCTTGGTCTCCCCGTCGTTGGTTGTTGTATTTGATTAGCGGGCGCGCTGTTGGCCGCGCACCAGTTGCCCCGGCAAGGCGCCGGTAGCAACGCCGTCTTCAAACGTAATCTGCCCGCGCAGCACGGTGGAGTGATAACCGTGTGCGCGTTGAATCAGGCGCTGACCGTTCGCGGGCAGGTCGTAGACCATGGCCGGCAGCGGCAGCGCAAGCGCGTTGAAGTCGATGAGATTGAGATCCGCCCGCAGACCCGGCGCAATCAGGCCTCGGTCGCGCAGGCCGTAGAGCTCGGCGGTGCGCCGCGTTTGCAGATGCACCGCGTGCTCAAGGCCAATGCGCGGTCCCCGCGAACGGTCGCGCACGAAATGCGCGAGCAGGTAGGTGGGTGCGCTGGCGTCGCAAATCATGCCGCAGTGGGCGCCGCCGTCGCTGATGCCAAGCACCGTGTTGGGGTGAAGCATCATCGTGCGCGCGTCGTCGTAGTGGCCGGCGGCGTAGTTGAACAGTGGCGCGTAGAGAAACGCTTTGCCGCCGTCGCTCAGCAAATGATCGTAGGCGGCAGCTTCGGCGGACACCCCGGCGCGGGCGCCAATGGCGCTCATGCTGCGCTCCGGGCCGGGCTCGTATTCCGGCGGATTGCCGAGGGTGTACACGCGGTCGTAGTCGGCGATGGTCGACATCATCGCCTTGCCCTCCATAAACAACAGGCGCAGCAGCCGCGCGGGGCGCGGGCCGGCTTCGCTCAGAATTTTCTCGCGCACTTCGCGTTTGCGCATTTCGGCCACGCGGGCGGCGAGCGGCAAATGCGCCAGCGCCCGATAACTCGGACGACCGCTAAACGGATGCGTGCCTTCCAGACACATCAGCACGCCGGGCGGGCGAATGGCGACCTGCGGATACATGCCGCCGCCGCGCCGTTCAGCGTGGTCGAGCAGGCGGCGCCACTGCGCCGGGTCTTCGTTGTTCTGCACGCAGGCGTAGGTCACCTTGCAGCCGGATTCATCAATCACGTTGTCCATCCACGCGAGTTCCAGCGCTTCGGGCGCGAGATCGGACGCCACTTCAAACACCGCGCCGCCGGCCTCGCCCATGGCCCTGGCAATGCTGGTGAGTTCGAGCGCATCGGCCGTAGTGCCGGGCACCACTTCGCCGTCAATCGAGCGATGAAGCACGGTGCGCGAAGTGGTGAAACCGACCGCGCCGGCTTCGATGCCGGCTTTGACGATCGCCGCCATCGCCGCGCGTTCTTCGGCATTCGCCGGCTCATTGTTCGCGCCACGTTCGCCCATCACGTAGGCGCGCACCGCGCCGTGCGGCACCTGCGCGGCCAGATCCAGCGCGCGCGGCGATTTGGCCAGCGCATCGAGATATTCCGGAAAACTTTCCCAATCCCACTTAATGCCTTCGGCCAGCGCAGAGCCTGGAATATCTTCCACGCCTTCCATCAGGCCGATGAGCCAGTCGCGCTTGTCCGGCGCGACCGGCGCGAAGCCGACGCCGCAGTTCCCCATCACCGCGGTGGTCACGCCGTGCCAGCAGGAAGGGGTGAGGTAAGGGTCCCAGGTGGCCTGCCCGTCGTAGTGGGTATGAACATCCACCCAGCCGGGCGCGAGCATCAAACCGTCGGCGTTGATTTCGCGCTTGCCAGCGCCAAGCTTGCCGCCGACGGCCGCAATGTGCTCGCCATTGATGGCTACATCGCCATGGGCGGCAGGGGCGCCGGAACCGTCGACGATGAGCGCGTTGCGAATAACCAGATCGTGCATGGCTAGCTCCCTAAACCGGATCAGGTGAGAAGGATGCGCCGCTGGTGGTTCACCCCGGCGCCGAGGTGCACGGAGTATAGACACAAGGCGCGGGGCGACGCCCGTGTCTTGACCTTCGAGAGGAACGGTCACGAAGATCGAGCGGCATGACGCGGTCATCGCTGCGCAAAACCGCGCCCTGCCATCGGACAAGCCCAAGCCCGTTCAAGCCGGGTAGCGGCATTTGTAGGCAATCAGGGTTTAGCCTGTTTGGCGCGGTGCTCACCCGTTCAGGCTTCGACAAGCTCAGCCCGAACGGGGTTTAGGGAATTTGGGGTCAGAGTAAAAATTATTTGGTCTTAGGCTGACCCCGACTGTCTGCTTGAATTCTTACTCTGACCCCAAACTCTCGGGCTTGGCGGCACCGTTCGCCCTGAGCTTGTCGAAGGGCGGGAGCGAAGGTGCGGTAGTTAATGCTGTGCCGACCCGTTCAGGCTCAACGGCGGCGCCTGCGCTTGAACTCAAACACGCGACTCAGAGCGTTGCGCGCTCCACGACCACCGCCGTGCCATAGCACAGCACTTCGGCAGCGCCGACCATCGGGCCGGTGTCGTAGCGCACGCCAATCACGGCGTTGGCGCCGAGGCTACGCGCGTGGGCGATCATCAACTGAAAGGATTCCTCACGGGCCTGCTCACACAGCTCGGCGAAGATCTCCACGCGCCCGCCGAACAAGGTACGCAGTGCGCCCAGAAAGCTCACGGGGAAAGATCGTGTACGCACCGTAAGGCCGCGCACGATGCCGAGACTTTTCACCGTGTGGTGAGCTGGAATTTCGAAGGTGGTGCTCGTCAACAGCATGGGCGTTCCCTCAAATTCTCAACGTTAAGGCTCAAGGTTTGGCGGCGGCCTCGCGCGCCACCGCGCGATAACCGATGTCCTTCCGGTACTGCATGCCATCCCACTCGATTTGCGCGATGCGCGCGTAAGCACGCTCCTGCGCGCCGCGCACCGATTTGCCCAAGCCCACCACGCACAGCACGCGGCCGCCGTTGGTGTGGTACTCGCCATCGGTCAGCACCGTGCCGGCATGGAAGACTTTGGTATCAGGAAGATCCTGCTCCAGACCCGTAATGCGCGAGCCCTTGGCGTACTCGCCCGGATAGCCGCCGGCCGCCAGCACCACGCCAACGGCCGCGCGCGGATCGAAATCCAGTCGCAGGCGACGCGTGTCGTCTTTAAGAATGGCCAGACAGGCTTCAGCGAGATCGGTTTTCAGCCGCACCATCAGCGGCTGGGTTTCCGGATCGCCAAAGCGGCAGTTGTATTCCAGCACCTTCGGCGTGCCGTCGGTGGTGATCATCAGCCCCGCAAACAGAAAGCCCACATAGGGCCGCCCTTCCACCGCCATGCCTTTCAAGGTGGGATAAATCACTTCGCGCAGCACGCGCTCACGCAGCGCCATATCGACAATTGGGGCCGGCGAATACGCGCCCATGCCGCCGGTGTTGGGGCCTTTATCGCCATCGAAGGCGGCTTTGTGATCCTGTGCCGGCGCAAACGGCCAGGCCGTCTTGCCGTCGGTCATCACGATGAAGCTGGCTTCTTCGCCGATCAGGAATTCTTCGACCACGATTTCCGCGCCCGCCGCGCCAAAGGCGTTTCCGCTCAACATTTCGCGCGCGGCACTCAGTGCTTCGTCGGTGGTGTGCGCAATCACCACACCCTTGCCGGCGGCGAGACCCGACGCCTTCACCACCACAGGCAGGGCGTGCGCGCTGATATAGGCCTCGGCAGCGGTGATGTCGGTAAAGTTTTCGTAGCGCGCCGTCGGAATGTTGTGGCGCTTGAAGAAATCTTTGCTGAAGGCTTTGGAGGCTTCGAGGATCGCCGCGTTGGCGCGCGGCCCGAAGCATCTCAGTTCGGCAAATTCGAAGGCGTCCACGATGCCCGCCACCAGCGGTGCTTCCGGCCCCACGATGGTGACCGCGATTTGCTGGCGCTGCGCGAAGCTCACCAGCGCGGGGATGTCGTCCACGCTAATCGGCACGTTTTTCACTTTGGGTTCCGTGGCGGTACCGGCATTGCCGGGGGCCACATAGACCTGTTTCACACGCGTGGACTGCGCGCACTTCCAGGCCAGCGCATGTTCACGTCCACCGCTGCCGATGATGAGTACTTTCATGGGGATTGTTTGCTGGCCTTATTTAATGACGGAAGTGGCGCATGCCGGTGAAGACCATCGCCATGCCGGCTTCGTCAGCCGCGGCGATCACTTCCGCATCGCGCACCGAGCCGCCGGGTTGAATCACGGCAGTAATGCCAACGCCGGCGGCAGAATCGATACCGTCGCGGAAGGGGAAAAAGGCGTCCGAGGCCATCACCGAGCCCGCGACTTCAAGGCCTTCGTCGGCCGCCTTGATGCCGGCGATCCGCGCCGAGTACACGCGACTCATCTGGCCGGCGCCCACACCGATGGTGCGCTGCTCGCGGGCGTAGACGATGGCGTTCGACTTCACGCATTTCACCACGCGCCAGGCAAACATGAGGTCGCGCAATTCGGCCGCCGTTGGCGCCCGGCGCGTCACGATTTTCAGATCGGCGGCCGTGATCGCGCACGCGATAGCGTCGCGGTCCTGCACCAGCAGGCCGCCGGTGACACGCTTGTAGTCGAGCATCGCCTGCTCGGCGACGGGCACACCCACCACCAGCACGCGCACGTCTTTCTTGCGCTGACAAATCTGCAGCGCCTCGGCGCTCACCGCCGGGGCCACGATCACTTCCACAAACTGCCGGCTGACGATGGCTTCCGCCGTCGCCGCATCCAGCTCGCGATTGAACGCGATGATGCCGCCAAAGGCCGAGGTGGGGTCGGTTTGATAAGCGAATTCGTAAGCCGTGCGAATGTCCGCCGCTTCCGCCACGCCGCAAGGATTCGCGTGTTTGACGATGCAACAGGCCGGCGCGTCAAATGCCCACACGCACATCAGCGCGGCGTCGGTATCGGCAATGTTGTTGAAGGACAGTGCCTTGCCGTGCAGCTGGCGGGCGGCGGCGATGGATCCGGCGGGCGCGCTGGCTTCGGCATAAAACGCCGCGGTTTGATGCGGGTTCTCGCCGTAGCGAAGATCCTGCAACTTCGAGAAACGCAGGCGGAGCGTGTCCGGATAGGCCGGCGCCGCCGGAATTTGTGCGCTGAGATATCGCGCCACGGCGGCGTCGTAATCGGCGGTATGCGCATAGGCCTTGGCCGCAAGGCGAAACCGGGTCGAGAG
>CANFVX010000098.1 GCA_947450495.1 Gammaproteobacteria bacterium | reverse complement strand
TTGTCGGCCAGCCGCGAGCCCTGCGTGTAGCGCGACTGGGCGCGTTCGCAGAGCGCGTCAAACGCCCGCCGGGCGAGGCCTACCGTGCGCATCGCGTGATGCACCCGGCCGCCGCCGAGGCGAGTCTGGGCAATCTTGAAGGCTTCGCCCGGCTTGCCCAGCAGGTTGTCGTTGGTGAGCTGCACGTCGTGGAAGCGCAGGTAAGCGTGGGCGCCGTGTTCCGGGTGCTCAAACGCCATGCCGCTGTTGCGCACGAACTCGACGCCCGGCGTGTGGGTGGGCACGATGAACATGCTCGCGCCGTGATGGATCGCCGTGGTGGTATCGCTCACCACCATCACAATCAGGAAATCCGCCCAGCGAGCGTTCGACGCAAACCATTTCTCGCCCCGCAGCACCCAACCGGTAGCGGTTTGATCGGCGCGGCAGGTGAAGACGTTCGGATCCGCCCCGCCCTGCGGTTCGGTCATGGAGAAGCAGGACACAATCTCGCCGTCCATCAGCGGCTTCAGGTACTGCGCTTTCTGCGCCGCCGTGCCGAAGTGGGCGAGGATTTCGGCGTTGCCGGTGTCCGGCGCCGCGGTGCCAAAAATAGTCGGGGCAAAAAACGAGCGGCCGAGGATTTCGTTCATCAGCGCGAGCTTCAACTGACCCCAGCCACCGCCGCCCATCGACGGCGGCAAATGACAGGCCCACAGCCCCTGCGCGCGCACCTCGGCTTTGAGCGGCGCCATGATGCTCATCAGCGCTTCGTTGCGCGTGTTGTAGGTTTCGTCTTTGGGAAAGAGATAGTCGAGCGGCTCAATCTGCTCGCGAACGAAAGTCTCAATCCAGTCCAGCTTGCGCTGGAATTCGGGCTCGGTTTCAAAATTCCACATGGGATTGCTGCCTACTGCTGCGCGAGGGGATGGGAGGCTTTGACGCAGCGGTCGACGTTGACCCGATACAACGGGTTCGGTGCCGGCTGGTCGAACACGCTACCGGCGCGTGACACCAGACGGCGCCACAGGGCGGGCGTTTTGTCATTGGCATCAATACTGAGGAAATGCCGCCCTTTGGGTTTCAAGCCTGCATCACGGGCGGCGGCTTCGCAGCTCGCCAGCGCCGGATTTTCCGGGGTAACGGAATGGCTGGCGCAACCGGCCAGCAGAGTGCCGGACAGCGTGCCGGCAAGAATAAAAGTGATAGGGCGCGTCATTCGAGGTTCCTCCGCGAGAGGGCTGCACTCTACCCTGCGAGGCTACAGGCGTCGATCAAAGAACGCGGCCTTTTTGCGCTTGCGACCTGCCCCCGCCGCGTGCATGGTGAGCGCCCCGAGAGCAGAGACCCGCGACCCATGACAACCGCCAAAAGCCCTGCGTCCAAGCGCGCGGAAGACGCTTCAAGCACCCCTCGCCAGCGCCAAATCGAAACCCTGTTCGGGCAGTTTTGTCTGGCCTGCGGCGCGTTGGGGCCGTTGGTCTGGGGCGGGATGATTGTCTGGGCCGCCGCCCAGAACGAAGGCTATAGCCACCGCATCGACATGATTAGCGCGCTTGCCACTGGCGAGTCCGACAGCGCGGTGCTGATGCGGGCCTTGGGATTTGGTTTGTCCGGCGCGTTGTATGTGGTGGCCGGCTTGTACGCCGCGTTCCGTTTGCGACACGACCCCGCCTCGGTGCTTGCCAGTCTGCTGCTGGTGGCCGGCGGCATAGGCCGCATCGGCGGCGGCATCTATCCCTGCGATGCCAGCTGCCTTGGGTTTGAAGTGCCGGAGGCCGCGCGCATGCATTTGTGGACGATGGCCATCAACGACGTCTCCCTTATTTTTGCCGCGCTGGCCTTCGGCGTCACGGTCAACCGCTACCCGCAACTGAAATGGTTTTCCTCGCTCAGTTTTGGCTGCGGCAGCTGGACCATCGTCTCCATGGTGATGATGGTGACCAGCGCCGGCGAGCAGGGTCTTTATCAGCGCTACGCCACCGGCATTCTCAGCGTGTGGATGGTGATCTGGGCGGTGATGATGTGGCGCAGTCGGATCTGGGCCGAAGACCTCGAATGGCGCAAACCGGACTACGCCCCGCGCCATCGCCACTTCCGCCGGAAATGACGCCTCCCCGCCCACGTTCGGGCAACGTGGCGCCGCCGCCCGCGCCACCCCCGCCGCCGCCGGGCGAAACACCCTTCGCCACGCTCACGCCGGAGCGCGTGCTGGATAGCGTGGATGCGCTCGGCTTCATCACCAACGGCCGCCTGCTCGCGCTCAACAGCTACGAAAACCGCGTGTATCGCGTTGGGCTGGAAGACGGCGATTCCCTGATTGCCAAGTTCTACCGCGCCGGGCGCTGGAGCAGCGACTGCATTCGCGAAGAGCACAGCTTCGCGCAGGAACTGCACGACGCCGAGCTGCCGGTAGTGCCGCCGCTGGTGGTGGGCGGCCACAGCCTGCACGAGGTGGAAGATCTGCGTTACGCGCTGTTCCCCAATCGCCCAGGCCGCGCGCCGGAACTCGATGACGCCGAGACCTTGCGCTGGATTGGGCGTTTTCTTGGGCGCATTCACGGCCGGGGCGCGGTGAAGAAATTTCGCCATCGGCCCGCGCTTACGGTGGCGCGCCTGGGCGAGGAATCGGTCCGCTTTCTGCTCGCGAGTGAGTTTTTACCGGGGGATTTGCGGCCCGCTTACGAGGCAGCCGCCATGGCGGCCGTGGCGCAGGCGGCGGCGACTTTCGAGGCCATCGGGCCGGTGATGGGCATTCGCCTCCACGGCGATTGCCATCACGGCAATATTTTATGGACCACCGCCGGACCGCACTTCGTGGATTTGGACGACTGCATGCAAGGGCCGGCCATTCAGGATTTGTGGATGCTGCTGTCCGGCGACCGCACCGACATGACCCGTCAGCTTTCACTGCTGCTCGAAGGCTACGAGGACTTTCGCGAACTCGACCGCAGCGAACTCGCGCTCATCGAAGCCCTGCGCACGCTGCGCATCCTGCACTACGCGGCCTGGCTCGCCCGCCGCTGGTCCGATCCCGCCTTCCCCATGCACTTCCCCTGGTTCAACGGCCAGCGCTACTGGCAGGACCATATCCTGAGTCTGCGCGAACAGCTGGCCGCGATGGACGAGTTGCCGCTGGTGGTGTGAGGCCCCGCGCGGTTTACCGCATCCCGCTCAAGTTGCGCCGTTCGTCGGCGGCCTACATTGAAGGTCGATAGCCACGGGAGGAATCGACCATGAGCACGGTGCAGCAGCTGATCGCAATGAAGGGCCGTCATGTGCATAGCATCGGCCCGCAGGCGGTGGTCTACGACGCCGTCGCGCAGATGGCCACCCATGGGGTTGGCGCGCTGTTGGTGATGGACGGCGAACAGATTCTGGGCGTGGTGTCCGAGCGCGATTACGCGAGAAAAATCGTCTTGCGCGGCCGCTCCTCCCACGCTACCGAAGTGCGCGAAATCATGAGTTCACCGGTGATTACCGGCCGGCCCTCGCTCAGCATCGAAGAGGCCATGGCCATCATGAGCCAGCGTCGCATTCGCCATTTGCCCATCGTGGACGAAGGGCGTTTGTGCGGGCTGGTGTCGGTCGGCGATTTGGTCAAAGCCATCATCGCCGACCAGCAGTTTGTGATTGCGCAGCTGGAGCAGTACATCCACCGCTAAGTCGCGAAGCGCGCTGGCGAGATGATGACTCTGCTGTTCGCGGCCCCACAGTGTGAGGGCGCTTTATCGTGCCGTCTTCGAGCATGAGCCATTTTCCGGTATTGGTTGACCGCTACAGCAATCACGCCAAATCGGATGAAAAGTGAATGGCTTTCACAACCCGGCATCTGTGACAGTAAGTGAGATAAAAGCGCCGGTGCGGGTATCGATAGATGCCCGCGCCGAGGCTTTTTTCGCGCGCACGGCTGAAATTATTTTCGGTTTGTTCGCAGGGTTTTAGCTCAGGAAGGGACATCCACAGATCAGGAAGGGACACCCACAGGTCGACAAGGCTCTTCGCCTTGTCTTGCTGACCGGGTTGGCTTCCCCCTTCACCGCACTCTCCCCGAGGGTGCGCCCGCAACCCGCGACTGCGCATGCGATACGACAGGTGTCCTCAATCTTCACGCCCTGCGGCCAGATAGGACTTTTATAGCTTCCGAAGCGTGAGGTTGATTGTGAACACGACAAAAGGTTTATCGCTGGTCAAGATGTTGATGCTGTGCGGGACGGTCGTTCTCGCAATACCGCTCAATACGCATGCATTTCTTGAAGACATCTGCCTCGGGGCGGGCACCGGCCAGATTGAAAACTGCATTTCGGCTGCCTCCGCCTGCGAGGGGCCACCCAATAGTCATACCAATCGCGCTTGCGCGCTCCAAGTGCAGGAATTCCGCAACATTCCACCGGGTCGCAGCATGATTCACACCGACTCAACCTACTTCATTGCGCTCGCTCTGGGGTACCGCGCCGACGTTGCTTACTGGATCGCCGCCTACAATGAAGTGACCGACTACGCACAGTACAAGCCCATCGATGAATGCGGTCATCAGGCCAGCAACTCCAATTCCGGTGCTGATTACATCTCGGCCGCGTTAAACGGGTTCCAGCGCACGAATATCAAAACGGACGGGCCGTTCTATCACTATACGGCGGCGTTCTCCCCGACCGGCACCGGAAATGATGTGCACGGCGCGGACGGCATTCAGGCTATCTATCCGTTGCACTATCCGGAGCCCGGCTATCCCGCCAACATCGACTCCATCTATCAGGGCACTCTCTTCAATATGCGCCAGTGGGCCATGAAGCCGGATGCTGATGCCGGGCTGATGTGCGCCGTGGGTCTGACCGTACCCAATGGCCGGTCGAATTTCAGTGGCACCAGTTGTCTGGCCGGCGCGACAATTATCGGCAAAGTGCCCGCATTCGAGGGCGGGATGGTCAACATCCCTGTCACGGTTCAGTCAGGCCAGAAGGTCCTCGACAATTCCAACAATACTGTCACTTATTACTCTCAACTTAAGACCTGGTTGAGCGACCGGTCCCGAACGACGGGCACGCTTTGGCTGGATTCGAAGGCGCCGCCCGTGCCTGTGCAGGTGGCGCGTTTGGGACTGTATCTGCACGTGCTTCAGGACACGGCGTCCCATTCCACCTTCTGCGGTGACGATGCGCCGGCGCCGCCCGGGGGCAGCGATCCAGGAACCTATATGGCAATGAAGGGATCTGCGGTGACGGTAAATTTTGGGACCTATTGCGCGACCGGGCCGCACCTTGCCGGCCATGTGCAGGAGACCGCCACCGGACTGAACGCGCTTCCGTTGCGTGATTACACGGCGCTTAACATTACGCTCGACGAACTGATCGTGTTCGGCAACACCGTGGCCAAGGCGAATGGCTGGATCGTGAATCCACAACTGTTGCCGCCAAACGTTGTTGGTGGTCGCAGCGCGGCCGGCGACAGCGCCGCTGATTTGCATGGACGTCTGGTGGGACGCATCGTTAAGGGGCAGGCCTACACTCGCGACGAGCGATACGGCTCAGGCGTAGTCACGCTGCCCTTGCAGCAGAAAAATGCGCTCGATCGTCTGCATGCCATGAATGCCGCGCTGGTGGCCTATTCAGGGGAACTCAGCGGGCGTTTCGGCGCACATGCGAGGTTTGTCCCGTTCCAACCCATGCCCGGTAATTCTGCTGGCGGCGGAGACACCCGCGCGTGCTTTCACTAGCAGGTCGGCGCCTGCGGTGTGAATCCAACTTTCTTGGCGCTGCGGCCACCGATGCCGATGCCCCAGTTGGCGCAGGTGGACCCCACCGAAAGCGAAGCGCTCTGGCGTTATCCGGTATCAGTCGAACACCGCGAGTCGCTCCACGGAAACGGGCGGTGACACTCGCGGGCTCCCGGCCGGCGCATTGCCCCGCTCTCATTCCCGCTTCAGCAGCTTGTCGACTAGCACGTTCGCCCACCATTGCCCCATAAAGCCAGCTCGGAGCGCGGCGGGATCGTAGACATCCCGCACCCAGTCGAGGAACGGCAACTTGCCGCCGTCACTCTCCGCAAGGTAGCGCTCGAAGAAATAATCGAGCACGCCGGTTTTGCCCTGACGGATATGCAGGTATTTGAGGCTGAGTTGGGCCAGCGCCTGCGGAATCGGCTGCTTGCAGCGCACATGGAGGTAGATCACCGAGAGCATCCCCGCGCGGTCGGCGCCGGATTTACAGTGCATTAGCGCCGGGTAGCGAATGGCGTCGAACAGGCGCGCGGCGCGCAGAATCCGCTCTTTGTACGGTGGCTCGCGTGAGCCAAACGGCGCGTCGATCAGGGCTAGCCCGTGCGCCGCGCAGGCTTCGCGTTCCAGCCAGTAGTGGCCGGAATCGCTAAAGCCGCGCAGATTGATGATGGTCTTGAAGCCCAGCGCCGCGTACTCGGCGATGCGGCGTGGCGAGGGCTGATTCGCGCGTGCCAGTTCCGGCGAGACCCAGTGGAAATTGCGGAATCCGGCGCGCAGCAGGCCGTGGTCTTTATAAGTCAGATGCTCCACCGCGCGACGGCGGCCCTCCGGCGTGGCGAGATCGAAGCCACGGCAGGACGGCGGCGGAGTTGTGCGCGTCACATCGACGATATCGTCTGGCATTACTTCAGCCTGCATTCAATACCCGCATTCAGGAATCGCCTTGGGGGACACCACCATCACCGCACCCTCTCAGCATGCTTATTCGCATGACTCCGGCGACTCCCACTGAGTTCCAAGGCACCGCCGTGCACCTGCCAGTGTTGTTGGCGACCCGGTTGATGAATCCTGAAATTCAGAGGCGCCCACTGTACCGCGAGACCTCCGCTTGATGTGGTGCTCCCAAGCCCAAGGAATGCGGATCGTGCGCTCGGACAAGCGGAAGTAGGCGATAGAAACTGTTGCTGAATCGCCCTCCGTTCAAACACGTGCGCCACGGCACTCAAGCCACAATAGCGGAGACTCTCGGGGAGGAGACTCTCGAGACTTTTGGGGACACCCACCAATTTACGCAACGCTGGCGGCCGCATCTCCACCGCAGCCTCGCTTTGCTCGAACTTCAATCGGTACTGCGAGACTTTCGGGGACACCCACCAAGGGACTTTCGGGGACACCCACCAAGGGGAGACTCTCGGGGACACCCACCAATTTACGCAACGCTGGCGGCTGCATCTCCACCGCAGCCTCGCTTTGCTCGAACTTCAATCGGTACTGGGCCGTTGCGATGACGTTTCCGCCGCAGGTAAAACACGACGAAGGCCGCCAGAAGCCAAGCCCTCCTGTGCCGGTCACTGCATCGATACCAAGCTGCGTTCGAACAGCAGACGATCGGCGTCCCGGCTTATTCGTTAGCGCGGCAATACAACTGTCGCGCCGCAGACTGGCCGCGTATCCACCGCCAACCGCGCTGCGCTGCCAGCGCTGAGAGTCGATGTGGTGAGCCGATGAAATGACGGAACCTGGCATGTAGCGCGGAGACGTTCTTTAGCCATTCCCCCGGTGCTACGCCGAGTGTGGAGAGCAGCCGCGGCTTAGTGTGTGGAATCCCGCCGCGCTTCGTTGGGTGTATGGCGCGGCCGGTGATGTCGAGCAAGTCCAGATAGTCTTGCAGGTTGAACGGAAGGCCTTCATCGGTGTCGCTGCGCAGCGCCTGCGCAAACGGCAACAGGGTGGGCTTGTTTGCCGCGCGGTCGGTCACTTTGCCTTGAACAACTTCCGACAGTCGCTGCTGCGCGGACGTGAAATCTGAGGCCTCGATTGAGTCCGCCAGACCGGCTCGCACGGGATTAAGGTCGACATAAGACATGACGGTGAGCAGGGCGGTCTCATCCAGCAGCGCCTGCGACTTGAAGCGCCCTTCCCAAAACCGTCCGGTGCATTGGTCTTCGGCGTTGGCGACGCGCGCGATGAACTCGTTCAAACAGCGCATGAACCAACTCAAGTCGCAGAGCCGCTGGCGCCAGCGATTAATGCACTCGCCGAGCAGTGTTTGTTCGATATTGGAGAGAAGTGCGCCGTCGAGAAAGCGCTCGGCGCAGGGTGGTCCGGTGTAAATCCGGCGCCAACGCTCAACGACTTCCCGCTTGGTCCAATCGGTCGCCCGCGCCGGGGCAAGACGTAGCACCAGATGGTAGTGATTGCTCATCAGGGCGTACGCACAGAGGTCGATGGCGAATGCTTCCGTCAGGAGTGACAGCCGTTCCAGAATGAGGGTCTTGCGGTGGTCAAATGACCTGCCGGAGACGGGATCATTGCCGCACAGGAAGGCGCGGCGGACACAGCGGCCAATGCAGTGGTAATAAGCCGTGTCGCAGACAGATACGAGCAAAGAGCGAGGGCGGGTCATCCTTGAGTCTCCTGGGGAACGGCCGGCGTCCTTGCCGACGGGCTTTACGTTACGCGGGGCGGAGACGTGCATTCAAGAGAGTGGGTGTCCTCGATTGCGGGTTAAGAGAGTGGGTGTCCTCGATTGCGAAGAGCGAGGGCGGGTCATCCTTTATTCTCCTGGGGAACGGCCGGCGTCCTTACCGACGGGCTTTACGTTACGCGGGGCGTAGACGTGCGTTCAAGAGAGTGGGTGTCCTCGATTGCGCTCGATTGCGTCGATTGAGATTGCTCACAAACCCCGCAGAAACTCGAGCAGCAGCCGGTTCGTCTCCGCCGGCCGCTCCTGCTGGATCCAGTGCCCGCAGCCGGGCAGCACGGTCTCCCCGCGGTAGTCGTTCATCACCTCGTGGGCCCGCAGGCGCGCTTCGGCGCCCCACCAGGTGGCGACGTCGAATTCGCCGCCGATGAAGTAGGCCGGCACTGTGAGCTTGCGCTTGGCGTGTGGCGCGAGGAGTGCCTGATCGGCCGGCAGGTTGCGGTAGTACGAGAGCGGGCCGTGCAGGCCGGACCGTTGGAAGGCCTCGACATAGACCGCGAGATCGGCCGCGCTGAGCCAGGGCAGGGGGCGGGCAGGAAAGAAGCGCTCGCGCATCCGGGCGCCGTGCGGAATGCACACCGCGCTCTGGCGGATGAGTTCGACCGGATCGGCGCCGGCGAGGGAAAAGCCGGCGGCAGCGAGCGCCTCGCCCGAGACCGAATACATCAGGTCCGCGATCCAGCCCGGCAGGTCGGCTTCGATTTCATCGACGATAGGCCCGAGGGTACTCCAGTAGGTGTGATAGAAATCCTGCCCCGGGCCAGCCAGTTCACGCTGGTAGGCTTCCAGCGCCTGCTCGCCAAAGGGATTGCCCGGCACCGCGATAAGGCCCGCGCCGGAGAACGGCACGCTCATGCCCACCACCCCGCGGAAAATCTCCGGGTGCAGCCACGCGGCGCTCCACACGATCGGCGCGCCCCAGTCGTGGCCGACCAGCACCGCATTGCGCTCGCCTAGCGCGTGCACCACGCCGACCAGATCGTCCACCAGCCGATCGATCCGATAGGCCTCGGGCTGCCAGAACTTCGACGAGCGACCGTAGCCCCGCTGCTCCAGCGCCACCGCGCGAAAGCCGGCCTCGGCCAGCGCCGGCAGCTGGTGTCGCCAGGAGTAGGCGAGCTCCGGAAAGCCGTGGACCAGCAGCACCAGCGGGCCCTGTCCCTGCTCGACGGCGTAAAGCCGGGCACCGTTCACGCTGAGCCAATGTTCAATGCTTGTCGCCACGATGGGTCTCCTTGTGCTGAGGATGAGCCGGATTTTTGCTATGGCTGACCGAGTGTCGGCGCCGCATGCGGGAAGAGGATTATTGACCGTCGCTTGCGCGGGCTGTCAAACGCGGCCGGCGCCGATAGCGGTGTTCACGCCCGTGAACCACGACCACGCTTTGTGTTAGCAGCAGGATTTTTGAGCAGGATGAAATTAGAGGGCGCCCACTGGAAATTCGGCGGTGCGCGAAATTAGCAACGAAATTAGAGGACACCCAAGGGAAATTCGGCGACATCCAATGAACCAATGTCCCCCGACTCGCTTCAAGCCTGCCGCTGACATCCAGGCGAGCCAAGACCCCGCGGAGTAAAACTCCGGGATGCGGTAGGTGTCCCCGTGTACCGCTGTGCGTTCA
>CANFVX010000097.1 GCA_947450495.1 Gammaproteobacteria bacterium | reverse complement strand
GCTCAACCCGGTGGCGCGCAACATGATTCGCACGCTGTTCGTGAACAAGCTCGCCGCCGAGAAGGGCGCGGGCCGTCCGGCCGACGCGCCGAAGCAGGACGTTAAAACCCTGGGCATGCTCGGCGCCGGCATGATGGGCGCGGGCATTGCCTATGTGTCCGCCCGCGCCGGGATTGGCGTGATGTTGCTCGACGCCACGCAGGAGAAAGCCGAGAAAGGCCGCGACTACAGCACCAAGCTGCTGGCGAAAGAAGTGGAGCGGGGGCGCATGGCGCAGGCCAAGGCCGACCGCGTGCTCTCCAGCATAGAGGCCACCACCGATTACAACAGCCTGCTGGGTTGCGACCTGATCGTGGAAGCCGTGTTTGAAGATCAGGCCATCAAGGCTGATGTCACGCGCAAGACCGAAGCCGTCATTCCCGAATCCGCCGTGTTTGCCAGTAACACCTCCACCTTGCCGATTACCGGGCTGGCCGCCGCCTCCAAACGGCCGGAGCAGTTCATCGGCATCCACTTTTTCTCGCCGGTCGAGAAAATGCCGTTGGTGGAAATTATCAAGGGCAAACAAACCAACGCCGCGACCTTGGCCAAGGCCATCGACTACGTGGTGCAAATGAAGAAGACCCCGATTGTGGTGAACGACAGTCGCGGTTTCTACACTTCGCGCGTGTTCGGCACCTTCACCAACGAAGGCATGACCTTGCTGGGCGAAGGGGTGAAGCCGGCGCTCATCGAGAACGCCGCGAAAATGGCCGGCATGCCGGTGGGCCCGCTGGCGGTGCTGGATGAGGTGACGGTCGAACTTGCCTATCACGTGACCCAGCAGGCCCGCGAGGCCTTGGGCGCGGCGTATGTGCCGGCCTCGAGCTGGCCGGTGATGCGTAAGATGGTGGAAGACTTGAAGCGGCTGGGTAAGCGCTACGGTCAGGGCTTCTACGAATATCCCGCCGATGCCCGCAAGCGCCTGTGGTCTGGTTTAGCGGAACACTTCCCGCTGGCCGCCGCGCAGCCGGAGGTCGAAGAGGTGAAAAAGCGCCTGCTTTACATTCAGGCGCTGGAAACTGCGCGCTGCATGGAAGAGGGCGTGCTGACCAATCCGATCGATGGCGATCTGGGCTCGATTCTCGGCTGGGGTTTCCCGGCCTGGACCGGCGGCACGCTGTCGTTTATCGATACCGTGGGCATCGCCGCCTTTGTGGCCGAATGTGAACGTCTGGCAGCGGCTTACGGGCCGCGCTTTGCACCTTCGGAGGCCATGAAGGCGCGCGTGGCGCGGGGCGAGACTTACTACTGAGGGGATAGGCGGGGCGGGCTTCCCCCGCCACGTCTGCTGATGGGCGGCGCTTACGGCGCCGTCCGTTCTTCCTGTTTGCTGTAGACCACCGGTTCACCGGCACGTTTAGCCCGATACATCGCACGGTCGGCATGGCGGATCAGTGCCGCGGTTTCCGCGCCATGTTGAGGAAAGGCGGCAATCCCGATACTGATGCCAACCGACAAAGGACTGCCTTTCACAAAGATAGGTTGCGCGATCGCATCGGTAATTTTTACCGCGACGCCTACGGCTTCTTCCACGCCGCAGTTCATCAGCACGACGGCGAACTCGTCCCCTCCCATGCGGCAGGCCAGATCACTTTCGCGGATGCCCTGCTTAATGCGCGGCGCTAGCGCTACCAGCACTTCGTCGCCTGCTTCGTGACCCAACCGGTCATTGATTTCCTTGAAGCCGTCGAGGTCCATCACGAGCACGCAGAGCGCTTGGCCTGTGCGCCGCGCCATGAGCAGGTTCTGGTTGAGGCGCTCAACGAACAGCAGTCGGTTGGGCAAGCGAGTCAGATGATCGTGTAGGGCATCTTCCCGTTGCGCGGCGGCGACTGCTAGCAGGTGTTTGGTGCCGAGCACGCTGAGGTTGATGGCGCCGAGCACGAACACCCCACCGCCCAGAAACACGCTGGACACAATCACGGCTTCCAGCACAGGCGCTTGATCCTGCAAGAGCAGGAGCGCGCAAAACCCCAGATAGCCCACGATAAACAGCACCAGCAGCCCGAACAGGGTTTGCCACCGGCTTTGATACGGGCCCGCGTGCTCGTAGAGAAATGACGCATGTCGTAGGGCGGCCAGCAATAGGCCCGCGCCGACTAAGGTCATGAAGATACAGAGGGCTAACACAGGTAGTTCAAGGCTCTGCAAAAGAGGGTTTGGGTTAGCCGTTGTGCTGGCAGAGGCCGCAACGTATCGGTGTCAGCGGCGAGCGTCAAGCAAGAGACGGGACGCCGCGGCGGGCGCCCGATCAGGTTTTTTCAGGTTAAAAGCAGACGATTAAGCCGCATTTAACTGTCGTGCGATCACCATCCGCTGCACATCGCTGGTGCCCTCGTAAATCTGGCACACCCGCACATCGCGATAGATGCGCTCAACCGGGAAGTCCGTTACATAGCCGTAGCCGCCGTGGATCTGGATGGCGTCAGAGCACACGCGCTCGGCCATTTCCGAGGCGAAGAGTTTGGCCATCGAGGCTTCCCGCAGGCAGGGCCGGCCGGCGTCGCGGAGACTCGCCGCGTGCAGCACCATCTGTCGCGCCACTTCAATTTGGGTGGCCATGTCGGCCAGCCGGAAGGCAATCGCCTGATGATTGGCGAGGGTGACGCCGAAACTCACGCGCTCGCCGGCGTAATGCGCTGCGGCTTCCAGCGCGGCGCGCGCCATGCCAACGGCCTGTGCGGCGATCCCGATGCGGCCGCCTTCCAGATTACCAAGCGCGATTTTGTAGCCTTCGCCCGGCTGGCCCAGCACGTTGTCGAGCGGGATCTCGCAATCTTCAAAGGCAATCTGGGCGGTGTCTGAAGCGCGCTGGCCCAGTTTGTCTTCCACCCGCGCCACGCGGTAGCCAGGGGTGTTGGTGGGGACGCAAAACGCGGTGATGCCACGCTTGCCAGCCTCTGGATCGGTCACCGCGAACACAATCGCGATATTGGCGTGCTTGCCGGAGGTGATGAATTGCTTGGTGCCGTTCAGCACCCAGCCGTTAGCCGTACGAGTCGCGCGGGTGCGAATCGCCGAGGCATCGGAGCCGGCCTGCGGTTCGGTCAGGCAGAAGGCACCGAGCCATTCGCCGCTGGCGACCTTCCGAAGCCAGGCGTTTTTCTGGGTCTCCGTGCCGTAGCGGTAAATCGGCATGCACACCACCGAATTCTGCACGCTCATGATGGTGGAAGTGGCGCCGTCACCGGCCCCGATTTCTTCCAGCGCCAGCGCCAGCGCCACGTGGTCGGCGCCCGCGCCGTCCCATTCGCCAGGAACCAGCATCCCCATGAAGCCCAGTTCACCCATGGCCTTGAGCTCTGCTGCCGGGAACTGGCCTTCGCGGTCCCAGGTCGCCGCGTTCGGTGTGAGGTGGTCGGCGGCAAAACGGCGGGCGGAATCGCGGATCAGGATTTGTTCTTCAGTCAGCAGCATCTCGGGCGTCCTCAGGTCAAAACGGCTAGAGTCAAAGCCTAGCCGAAGCTTGGCGTGCTTGTCCCGCATGCGGTGCTGGACTCCTTGGCTCGTTACGCACGTGCTCTATGGATGGTTTCACAACTCCCACCTTGAATGAGGATTTGGTATGGCGTTTAACACTTCCACTCTGCGCGATGTCCCCATGTTTCATCTGTTCGATGAGGACGAACTGGGCGAACTCTGCCAGCACATCGAAGAGCGCCGGTTCGTCGGCGGCCAGACCATTTTTCACCTCGGTGATGCGGGCGGTGAAATGTATGTGGTGCTTTCCGGCCGCGTCGAAGTGTTTATCAACGATGACGACGGTCGACGCGTGAGTTTGAACCAAGTCGGTGCTGGCGAAGTGTTTGGGGAGTTTTCCCTGTTCGATGGCGACGCTCGTTCGGCCAGTGCGGCCGCCCTTGAGCCCACGGTGACCTGCTGCGTTGACCGTCAGGATCTCACCCAGCTGTTTGAGAAAAAGCCGCACGCGGCGCTGGATATCTTGTCGGTGCTGTCGCGCCGGCTGAGGCACACGGACGACTTGCTCGCCAAGAGCATGGCGCGCAATGCGAATGAAGTGATTGAAGACAAGGCAACGCTGGGCGACCGGATCGCCGACGGTGTCGCGCGGGTGGGCGGGTCCTGGATGTTTATTAATTTGTTTTCGCTTTGCCTGATTCTGTGGATGGCCATCAACACCTGGCAGTGGTTCGGGATTAGCAACTTCGACCCGCCGCCGTTCATCGGACTGAACCTGCTGCTCTCCACGATTGCGGCCTTGCAGGCGCCGGTCATCATGATGAGTCAGAACCGGCAGGACGCTAAAGACCGCGTGCGCGCTGATATTGAATATCAGGTCAATGTGCGTTCTGAAGTTGGCGTGGTTGAACTCCACCAGAAGGTGGACCGCATGAAGGAAGAGTTGATCGACCTGATGGTCGCGCTGAAAGCGAAGTAGCGCCGGGGTCAAAGGCCGGCGCTGAAATGCCAGCGCCGGAACCCCGGCGCCCTGTGCGAACGGGGTTTAAGGCTCGATGGCGTGCGCGCCGGTCAGATCGGCATTGGCCGCCATCCACTGGGCGAGCGGATTGGCCTGCCGCCAGCGGCTGGCGTAATCCCCCATGCTTTCAAACACCACGTTCTGGTGGCCCGCAAAGTAGGTGAGCAGTCGTTCCAGCATCAGAAAGTAACGCCCGCGGCCTACCGTCTGTGGATGCAGCGTGAGGGTGAACAGCCCGCCCGGGCAGTCCCGATAGGCGAAATCAAAATCCGCCTGCCAGTTTTCCTCAATCGTGGAGGGCGCCTGCAACCCGGTATTCATGCCCAGCACAAATTCGGCCGGCGGGAAGTCGTCGAGCATCCAGGTGACTGGCAGTTCGATGAGGTCGACGGTCTGTCCAAAGTGATAGGCGCGGTCTACCGACCAACGGTCGCCGCTCCGCAGGTAATAGGGATAGAAGTCGTGCCCCATGCAGCTCGACTCGTACTGGAAGCCATATTCAATCAGCAGGTCGACCGAGCGCGGGCTTAAATCCCAGGCGGGCGAGCGGTAGCCCAGCGGCCGCACGCCGGCCACGCGTTCCAGCGCTTCCAGCCCCAGTTCCAGAATTTGTCGCTCGCCGGCTTCGTCGAAAGCCGCCGGGTTTTCGTGCACCCAGCCGTGATGGACGATTTCATGGCCCCGGTCGCAGATTTGGTCGATGAGGCGCGGATAGGCGTAAGCCGTGTGGCCCGGCACCGCGAAGCTCGCGCGCACTTCAAAGTTGTCCAGCAGGTCGAGGATGCGCGGGAGCGCCACGGCGCCAAATTGCCCGCGCGAAATCATGCTGGGGTTTTGCGATTTCACCGTGCCGATCCAGGACGACATGGCGTCGAAGTCAAAGGTGATACAGCAGGACAAACGATGGCCGTTCATACGGATCTCCTGAAGCGATGGCGGATTAACACTCAAGCCTGAGCGAGGAATTCCCGCGCCAGTTGCACCCAGTAGCTGGCGCCGAGCGGAATGGCCTCGTCGTTGAAATCGTAACGCGGGTTATGCAGCAGGCAGCTGGTTTCGCCGCCGGTGCCGAGCCACGCGTAGTTGCCCTGTTTCACCTGCAGCATCCAGCCAAAATCTTCCGAACCCATGCTGGGCGCGGCGTCGCGCAGGATGTTCTCGCTGCCCAGCAGTCCGGTGGCGACTTGCGCGGCGAAATCGGTCTCGGCGGCGGTGTTGATGGTGGCCGGGAAGCGGCGCTCATACCGAAACTCGAGCGTGCAGCCGTGAGCAGCAGCGATGCCTGCGCCCAGTTCCTGCAAGCGGCGTTCAATCAAGGCCTGTACCGCAGGCTTGAAGCTGCGCACCGTGCCGCGCAGGACCACTTCTTCGGGAATCACCGCCCACGCGTGCCCGGCGTGAATCTGGGTGACCGACACCACGCCGGCTTCGAGCGGGTCGACGTTGCGCGAAACGATGCTCTGCCAGGCCTGCACGATAGAGGCCGCGACCACGATGGGGTCGATAGCCATGTGCGGCTGCGCCGCGTGCCCGCCGCGGCCTTTCAGCGTGGCCTCAAAAATATCCATCGAGGCCATCACCGGCCCGGTGCGCAGCGCCATCTGGCCCACCGGCAGCCACGGCCAGTTGTGCAGGCCAAACACGGCATCCACCGGAAAGCGCTCGAACAGCCCGTCGTCCATCATCGCTTTGGCGCCGGCTTCGCCTTCTTCTGCGGGCTGGAAAATACAGTGGATGGTGCCGTCGAAATCCCGATGGCGCGCCAGATGTTCCGCCGCCGCCAGCAGCATCACCGTGTGGCCGTCGTGACCGCAGGCGTGCATCACACCGGCGCGCTGCGAGCGATGGGCGAACTCATTCATTTCCTGCAGGGGGAGGGCGTCCATATCGGCGCGCAGGCCAATGCGCTTGCCGGGCGCGCGGCCCTCAATGGTGGCGACGACGCCGGTGCGGCCGAGGCCGCGCTCGAATGGAATGCCCGCCGCCGTGAGTTCACGCACTACCAGATCGGCGGTCTGATGCTCCTCGTAGGCCAGTTCCGGCTGGGCGTGAATCTCATGGCGCCAGCGGCGATGTTCGGCGTGGCGAGCGGCGATTTCGGGAATGATGTTCATGCGGGCTTCCTCGACTGGGCGGGGCGTGGCGAATGAGGTCCGGCGCGAAACGCGGATGGCGCCTAGCGTAACCGAGGACGACCGCTTTGGCGTGCTATCGACGCTGGCGCGCTGACCCGGAATACTGCGTCGATGAACCCGCCCGACGCTCTGGATTTCACTCCCTCAACTGCCGCGCCGCCGCCCAGCGTGTCGCTCGCCGAGGCGCTGCGCTTCTGGCTCAAACTGGGCTTCATCAGCTTCGGCGGGCCGGCCGGTCAAATCGCGCTGATGCATACGGAATTGGTAGAGCGCCGGCGCTGGATTAGCGAGCGCCGCTTCTTGCACGCGCTCAATTTCTGCATGCTGCTGCCAGGCCCCGAAGCGCAGCAGCTCGCCACCTATCTGGGCTGGCTAATGCATCGCACCCTTGGCGGCGTATTGGCCGGCGTGCTGTTCGTGCTGCCGTCGCTCTTTTTTATCAGCGGGCTGGCGTGGATTTATCTCTGCTTCGGTCACTTGCCCTTCATCGCCGGTCTGTTTTTCGGGATCAAACCGGCGGTCGTCGCGATAGTCCTGCATGCGGCGCATCGCGTCGGCTCGCGGGCGTTGCGCAATCCGATGTTATGGGCGATCGCGTTGGCCGCCTTCGCCGCGGTGGCGGTAGCGCAAGCGCCTTTCCCGATGGTGGTGGCCGCAGCGGCGCTGGTCGGACTCATCGGCGGCCGGCTCTGGCCGAGGCTCTTCGCCTTTAGCGGACATGCGGCGCACGGTGCCGCGCTGGTCGACGACGATGCAGCGCCGCTGCCCCACACGCGATTTCAGGCCGGCCACACCGTAAAAGTGGCGCTGGTAGGTGCGGCCTTGTGGGCCGGGCCGATGGCGCTGTTGGTGGCGCTCACCGGCTGGCATTCCGCGTATGCCCAGATGGGCTGGTTTTTCACCAAAGCCGCGCTGATGACCTTTGGTGGCGCCTATGCCGTGTTGCCCTATGTCTACCAGGGGGCAGTGGAGCACTACGGGTGGATTACCCCATCGCAGATGATCGACGGCTTGGCGCTCGGGGAAACGACCCCCGGCCCGCTCATCATGATCGTGGCGTTTGTGGGCTTTATCGGGGGCTATGTCGACGGCTTGTTCGGCCCGGAAGCGCGCGCGCTGGCCGGCGCGCTCGGCGCGGCGCTGGCCACCTGGTTTACGTTTCTGCCTTCGTTTCTGTTTATCTTGCTGGGTGGCCCTTTGGTGGAATCCACCCACGGCAACCTCAAGTTCACCGCGCCGCTGACCGCCATCACCGCCGCCGTGGTGGGCGTGATGCTCAATCTCGCCTTGTTTTTTGCGGGACATGTGCTGTGGCCGGCGGGGCTTGCGACGGCGCCGGACTGGCCGGCACTGATGATTACCCTTATCGCGCTGTTGGCGCTATTCCGGTGGAAATCGAACGTGATGAAAGTGATTGCGGCCAGCGCGCTAGGCGGGCTCGTGATGCATTTGCTATGGCGGTAGCCTTCCGCCACTCCGCTCAGTCGATCCCGATCGCCTCGCCCAGCGTGGGGCCGATGTCGGTTCTCAAGACCAGATCGGCCAGGCGGTCCTGATCCGTCTCTTCCCGGTTGACGATCACCAGCTTCGCGCCGTTGCGCCGCGCAATGCGGGGAAAGCCGGCCGCCGGGTAAACCACCAACGACGAGCCCAGCACGAGAAACAAATCGCAGGCCAGGGCTTCGGCCTCGGCACGCCGCATGGCGGTTTCGGGCATCGACTGGCCAAAGGAAATAGTGGCGGATTTGATGAAGCCCCCACAGCCCTCACAGTGCGGCAGGCGGTCGTCGCGGGTGAAGGCTTCAACAATCGGGGCGAGTTCGTAGCGCTTGCTGCAATCGAGACAACTTGCGTAGGTGCCGTTGCCGTGGAGTTCGATCATGGCGTGGTCGGGAATCCCGGAGCGCTGGTGCAGGCCATCAATGTTTTGCGTAATCACCGCCTGGGCCTGACCGCGTCGTAGCAGTTCGGCGACGGCGCGATGGCCGCGGTTAGGCTCGGCCACCTGCATGTCACGGTCGATTTCGATTTTGCGTCGCCAGGATTCGCGCCGCATGTCTTCGGAACGAATGAAATCCTTGAAGTCGATGGGCGTCAGGCGGCTCCAGATCCCGCCCGGACTGCGAAAATCCGGCACACCCGATTCGGTGCTGATGCCGGCGCCGGTGAAGATGGCGACGCGTTGGGCTGCCTTAAGCAGGGCTTTGAGTGGCGCCAACGCGTCGTTCATGAGGCCTCCTAGCCCGCAGCAGCAGCCACGTGCCAGAACTGCCAGCACCAGATGAGCCCAACCACCATCTGCACAGTGAAGGCAGTGGCGCGAATCAGCACCGCCGGGACGCTGGTCGAGACGATATGCACCACGCTCTGCACGACGCGCGCGCCAAACACGAGGCCGGCCAGACCGTCGGTCACCGCCGTGTTGTTGGTGGCAATCGCGTAGAGCAGCAGGCCGGCGATGATGGCCAGATTTTCCAGACTATTGGCGTGGGCGCGGGTGACGCGTTTTCCGAGTCCTTCCACATCGCCGCCGGCCGGATCAAAAGTGTTCAGCGCTTTGCCGCCGCCGGCCGCGGCAAGCCGCGTTCCGACGAGCGCAAAGGTCAGCAGAATCGACCAGGCAACAAAGCTCAATAAAGCACAGGCAGTCGCAGTCATGGTTCTCTCCCCAAAGAGTTCTTAAGAATTATGGATTTGACGGTTCTCAGACGCCGTCGCCGCCGAGCATAGGGAAGCGGGCTACTTCGCACCAGTGCAGCGATTTATAACGAGGGGCGGCGTGCGGCCCAGGGCGCGGCGCGTTCCAGCTGGCCGGCCAGTGCGTAGAGTTGGTCTTCGCGCCCCAGCGCCGCGACCAGCTGCACGCCGATCGGCAGGCCTTCAGGGGTCTGATACAGCGGCAGTGAAATCGCAGGCTGCCCGGTGAGATTGAACGGCACCGTGTAGGCAATGTAGGGCACCGTGCCGCGCATCGGCGCCATGGGGTCGTCTGCGGTCGGGGCAAATTCGCCGATCAGCGGCGGCGGCTGCGTGGTGGTGGGCGTGAGGAGAATGTCGTAGCCCTGCGTCCACCAGTGCTGAACGCGCCGGGCATAGGCGTGCCACCACACCTGTGCGCGGAGGTAATCGGTGGCGCTCAGCGCCTTGCCCTTGCGATAGATGATCGCGGTGTGCGGCTCCAGTTCGTCGTCTCGCGGTGGCGCGCCAAAGTGCAGGGCGGCCTCGTCGATGTCGTGCGCAATCCAGGCCGAGACCACGCGCATGAAGTGGCGCGCCTCGTCTTCTTCATCCAGCGCGGCGGGATAGCCCGGCGCAACCCGATGCCCCAACTCGCTCAACAGTGTGGCGGCCTGCGTCACCGCCGCCAGACAGTCCGGGGCCAGGGGGAGACGGCCGCCCGGCGTGGTCTGCATCAGGCCTATCCGCAAGGGCAGAGGATCTTCGCTCGCACTGCTGAGATAGGAGCGGGTCGGGACATCGCTGCGATAAGGATCGCCAATCACATGG
>CANFVX010000096.1 GCA_947450495.1 Gammaproteobacteria bacterium | reverse complement strand
GTCCAGACGCAACCAGCCATAGGCGGCCGGCACATTGGGCCAGCGGGTCAGCGCGCGCTGGACGTCCGGGGACAACTCTGGTGAGTAGGCGGGGTTCATCGGGTGGACGGCGTGCCGGAGTCGCGCACCGGCACTTCGGTTTTTTTCACCACTTTGCGCAACGCGAAGCTTGAATGGACGCGGGCCACCCCGGGCAGGCGCGTCAGATGCTGGGTGTGGATGCGCTCGAAGTCGCGCGCGTCGGCTGCGATGACCCGCACCAGGTAGTCGCATTCCCCGGTCATGAGATAGCACTCCATGATCTCCGGCACCTCCGCGACCGCCTGTTCAAAGCGTTCCAGATCTTCACCCTGCTGGCGATTGAGGCTGATCTGGACGAAGACATCCGACGGATAGCCCACGCTGGGCTGGTCGACCAGCATCACATAGCCCGCAATGACGCCGGTTTCCTCGAGCTGTCGCACCCGCCGCAGGCAGGCGGACTCGGAGAGATGCACCGCCTCGGCAAGCGTGACATTGCTCATGCGCCCGTCGCGCTGGAGCGCGCTGAGGATGTTGCGGTCGATCCGGTCAAAAGTCTGACTCATGGTGGATTCCTGCGTGAAATCTTCGCCAGCCCGAAGTTAATGCCGAATAAGCCCGAATCTGCTGCTGCTTTGCAAGCTAATTCTGCGCGCCTGTGTCTAGTCTTGTCCGCATCTGCAAGCAGCAATCGGGAGCGGGATCATGCGCATTGGAGTACCCAGGGAAATCAAGGCTAACGAGCATCGCGTGGGACTTACGCCGGCCAGCGTGCAGGAGATCTGTGGGCGAGGGCATCAGGTGCTGGTCGAGACGGGCGCGGGGGCTGGCATCGGGGCGCTGGACGAGCACTACCGACAGGCCGGCGCCAGCATCGCCGCCGACGCGGCGGCGGTGTTTGCCGGCAGCGAGCTCATCGTGAAGGTGAAGGAGCCGCAGGCGATCGAGATCGCGCTGCTCACGCCGCGCCACACCCTGTTTACCTATCTTCATCTCGCGGCTGATGTCGCGCAGGCACGCGGGCTGATGGCCAGCGGCGCGACCGCGATTGCCTATGAAACAGTCACGGCGCCCGACGGATCCCTGCCCTTGCTAGCGCCGATGAGCGAAGTGGCCGGGCGACTCGCCGTGCAGGCCGGTGCGCGTTGTCTGGAGAAGGTGATGGGCGGCGCGGGCGTTTTGCTTGGTGGCGTGCCCGGCGTGGCGCCGGCAGAAGTGCTGGTGATTGGCGGCGGTGTGGTGGGCAGTAACGCCATTCGCATGGCCTTGGGACTGGAAGCGCAGGTCACGGTGCTCGATCAGTCGCTCCCGCGTTTGCGGGCGCTGGCCGCGGAATTTGGCAGCCGGCTGAACACGATTTATTCCACCCGGGAGCGCCTTGAGCACTACGCCACTCGGGCGGATTTGCTGATTGGCGCGGTGTTGGTGCCGGGGGCGGCGGCGCCCAAGCTCGTGTCACGCGAACTCGTGGCCCGCATGAAGCCTGGCAGCGTGATTGTGGATGTGGCGATCGATCAGGGCGGTTGTGTGGAAACGAGTCGCCCGACGACGCATGCCGAGCCCACGTTTGTCGTCGACGGCGTGGTGCACTACTGCGTGGCGAATATGCCTGGGGCCGTGCCGAGGACTTCGGCGCAGGCGCTTAACAACGCAACCTTGCCCTTTGTGCTGAAACTGGCGGAACTGGGCACCGAGGCCGCGCTACAGGCCGATCCGCATCTGGCCCACGGGCTCAATATCGCGGCGGGACGGGTAACGCATGAAGCCGTGGCGCTGGCCACCGGGCTGCCTTTTGCGGCTTGAATCTCAGGGTAAGGTGCTGACGACCTCGACCATCGCCGCGCACAGCGTGGCGAGGTCGACATCGTTCATCACGAAGGCCGGCATCACATAGACCAGACGGCCGAAAGGCCGCACCCACACGCCGCGCGAGACGAAGGCCTGCGGGATGGTGCGCATGTCGACGGGACGATGCAGTTCAATTACGCCGATTGCGCCCAAGACGCGCACATCGGCGACCTGCGGTAGGGCACGGGCCGGCGTTAGCCCCAAACCTAGACCCGTTTCGATCCGGCGCACCTGGGCTTGCCAGTTGTTGGCGAGCAGCAAGTCGATGCTGGCCAAGGCGGCCCGGCAGGCGAGCGGATTGGCCATGAAGGTCGGGCCGTGCATGAACACGCCGGGATCGCCGCGCGAGATGGTTTCCGCCACTTCGCGGGTGCTAAGCGTGGCGGCCAGCGTCATGTAGCCACCGGTGAGGGCTTTGCCGAGACAGAGAATGTCCGGCGCAATCTCGCTGTGTTCGCAGGCAAAAAGTTGGCCGCTGCGGCCAAAGCCGGTGGCGATTTCGTCCGCAATCAACAGCACGCCGTGCTGGTCGCAGAGGGCGCGGAGTTCGCGCAGCCACTGCGGGTGATAAAACCACATGCCGCCGGCGCCCTGCACGATGGGCTCGACAATTACGGCGGCAATTTCGGACGCCTGAGCGGCCAGCAGGGCGGTTAGGTCGGCGATGTCGGCCTGGTCCCATGCGCCGTCAAACCGGATCGCGGGGCGGGGGGCAAACAGCTGCTGGCTGAGGCTGCCGGTGAACAGTGAATGCATGCCGGTGACCGGATCGCACACCGCCATCGCGCCGAAGGTGTCGCCGTGATAGCCGCCGCGCACCGTGAGCAGCCGTTGTCGCCCGGCTTGGCCTCGCGCCTGCTGATACTGCAGGGCCATCTTGATCGCCACTTCGACTGAGACCGAACCTGAGTCGGCAAAAAACACCGATTCAAGCCCCGCCGGCGTTAATTCCACCAGCCGCTGTGCGAGGCGTACCGCGGGCTCGTGAGTCAGTCCGCCAAACATCACATGCGACATCTGCTCGATTTGCTCGTGCAGCGCGGCGTTGATGCTGGGTTCGCTGTAGCCGTGAATGACCGACCACCAGGACGACATGCCGTCGATCAGTTCGCGGCCGTCGGCCAGCGTGAGGCGCACGCCGCGCGCGCTTATCACCGGGAATACCGGTGGCGGATTGATGAACGTGCTGTAGGGATGGAACACATGCGCGCGGTCGAGCGCGAGCATCTCGCTGGCGTTCATGCGGAAGCGCGCCTAGTCGCGAACGACGCGCCAGCGCAGGCCGCCCGGTGGCTCGAACTGGCGCACGGGACCCTGCGAAGTAGGCCAGTTTTCCTCGGTGTCGATCGCCTCAACCCGCGCCAGCTCAATAAGGTTCTCGTTCACCGGCAGTCCGTAAAAAGCGGGGCCGAACAGCGAGGCAAAGCCTTCGAGCCGCGCCAGCGCACCTTCTTCGTCGAACACTTGGGCGTAACAGGCGAGCGCGTTGGGCGCGTTGAACACCCCGGCGCAGCCGCATTCGTGTTCTTTGAGATGCCGCAGATGCGGCGCGGAGTCGGTGCCGAGGAAAAAGCGGGGATTGCCCGAGGTGGCGGCCGCACGTAAGGCCAGTCGATGCCCTTCGCGCTTGGCGACCGGCAGGCAGTACATATGAGGGCGGATGCCGCGCTCGAACATTGCGTTGCGGTTAATCATCAGGTGGTGAGGCGTGATGGTAGCGGCAATCGGCCCGCTCGCGGCCTCAACAAACTCCACGCCTTCGCGGGTCGTGATGTGCTCAAAGACAATTTTCAGCGCCGGAAAGTCGGCGCGCAGCGGCGCAAGATGGCGTTCGATGAAGACCGCTTCGCGGTCGAAGATATCAATCGCGCTGTCGACCACTTCGCCGTGAATCAGCAGCGGCATGCCGATGCGCTGCATGCGTTCCAGCACGGGATAAATGCGCTTGAGTTGCGACACGCCGGCATCGGAATTGGTGGTCGCGCCGGCGGGATAAAGCTTGGCGGCGGTGAAAATGCCGGCGGCGTGGCCGGCGGCCAAATCGTTTGGATCAACGGCTTCGGTGAGATAGCAGGTCATCAGGGGCGTGAAGTCCATCCCTGCCGGAAGCGCCGCCAGGATGCGTTCACGGTAGGCCGCGCCGGCGGCGGCCGTGGTGGTTGGCGGCTTGAGGTTCGGCATGACGATGGCCCGTGCGAAATCGCGGGCGGTGGCGGACAGCACGGCGCCGAGCATGGCGTCGTCGCGCAGGTGAACATGCCAGTCGTCGGGACGACGCAGCGATACGGTTTCGGTAGCCATGGCCGGACTCTAACACGGCCCTGCGCGACCCGGCAGACGCTCCCGGCTAGAATGCGCCAACCCCCAATGGAGAGCACATTCCGATGTTAGGTCTGATGATGGATATGCCGTTGACGCTCACGATGATCATGCGGCACGGCGAGCGTTCCCACGCGCAGCAGGAGATTGTCTCGGTCACGGCCGACAGCCCGCGTCACCGCTACACCTATGCGGAGTGTTTCCGCCGCGCGAGGCAGCTGGCCAATGTGCTCAGGAGTCTCGGCGCCAGTGCCGACGCCCGCATCGGCACGTTGGGCTGGAACGACTATCGCCACATGGAGCTCTACTACGCGATTTCCTGCAGCGGTCGCGTGTGCCACACCATCAATCCGCGTCTGTTCGATGCCCAGATTGAATACATCGTCAATCACGCCGAAGACGAATTCCTGTTCGTCGATGTCTCGTTTGTGAGCAAGCTGGAAGCCATCGCGCTGAACTGTCCCGGCGTGCGCGGCTATGTGGTGATGACCGACGCGGCCCATATGCCGGCCACCACTTTGCCTAACGTCCATTGCTACGAAACCCTGCTGGCGAGCGCGGCCGACACCTACGAGTGGCCCGATCTGGAGGAGAGCACCGCGGGCGGACTGTGCTACACCTCGGGGACCACCGGGAACCCCAAAGGCGTGCTCTACAACCACCGCTCGGCGGTCATGATGGCTTACGCGGCGGCCTTGCCGGATGCCGCGAATCTCTCGGCCATGGATGGCATTCTGCCTATCGTGCCGATGTTCCATGTCAACGCCTGGGGCCTGCCGTTTGCCGGCGTGCTGGTGGGCGCCAAGATGGTGTTCCCCGGCCCGCGGCTGAGCGCACCGGACATCCTCGCCGACCTCATCACCGAAGAAGGCGTCACCATTTCCGCCGGGGTGCCGACGGTCTGTTTGCCCCTGCTGGATTACGCCGCGCAGACCGGGCGTTCGCTGGCGCCGCTGGCCCGCTTCATCATCGGCGGCTCGGCCTGCCCGCTGTCGATGATCGAAGCTTTCCGCGATCGCCACGGCGTGAAAGTGCTGCATGCCTGGGGCATGACGGAAATGAGCCCGCTGGGTACGGTCAATGCCGACAACCCCAAGAGCGCCGCGCTCACCGACAGCGCGCGTAGCGAGCAGTTGCTGAGTCAGGGCCGGCCGCTACCGGGCGTCGAACTCAAAATCACCGACGACGACAACCGCGATCTGCCGTGGGACGGCCAGACGGTCGGCGCCTTGAAGGTGCGTGGCCTGTGGGTCTGCCGCGATTACTACCGGCTCGACGGTGCCGGCGACGCGCATCAGGCCGACGGCTGGTTCGTCACCGGTGATATTTGCAGCATCGACCCCAGCGGCTTCGTGCGTATCACCGATCGCGCCAAGGACGTCATCAAATCGGGCGGCGAGTGGATTAGTTCGATCGATCTCGAGAACGCCGCGATGGGTCATCCCGACGTGGCGGAAGCGGCGGTCATTGGGGTGCCGCATCCGAAGTGGCAGGAGCGGCCGCTGCTGGTGGTCGTCAAAAAAGCGGGCGCGAGCATTGAAGGCAAAGCGATCATCCAATGGCTGGGCGAGCGCGTGGCCAAGTGGTGGCTGCCGGACGATGTGGTGTTCGTGGATGAACTGCCGCACACCGCTACCGGCAAGCTGAGCAAACTCGAACTGCGCAAGCGTCTGGCCGACTATCAGCTACCAGACGTTGCGGGCTAAAGCGCGCGAGATCCGGGTTGCGCGGCCTGTTGCCGCGTTGGCCTGAATCGTTCTGGCCTAGACCGTTCCGGCGGCGATCAGCGCTTCCACTTCGCTCGCCGCGAAGCCCCAGGCACTGAGGGCTTCGCGGTTGTTCTCGCCGGCT
Source organism: Gammaproteobacteria bacterium (assembly GCA_947450495.1). Lineage (GTDB taxonomy): Bacteria > Pseudomonadota > Gammaproteobacteria. The sequence continues at coordinate 4,180 of CANFVX010000096.1, read as the reverse complement.
TCCGGTGGCCGACCGCGCACTTCGCTCACGGTGCGACTGAAGCGCGGCGTGGGCGCCGGCTGCACCACGCCATCGATCTCGATAAACGCTTTCCGCGCCGCGTTATGCGGATGGCGGGGCGCTTCGTCAAAGTCCAGCATGGGCGCAAAGCAGACGTCGGTGCCTTCCAGCAGTTCGCACCACTGGTCGCGCGTGCGCGTTTTGAAAATGGCTTCGAAGCGGGCTTTGAATTCTGGCCAGCGGGCGTCGTTCATCTGCTCCTGACGGAGGTCCTCGTCGTGGAGATCCAGCAGGTCCAGCAGCAGGGCATAGAACTGCGGTTCCGCGGGGGCAAGGGTGATGAACTCGCCGTCGCTGCATTCGTAGACATCGTAAAAATGCGCGCCGCCATCAATGCGGTTGTGGCCCTTGGGCTGCCAGGCACCTTGCGCGTGCATGCCGTACATCATCGCGGCTAACAGGCCCGAACCTTCGCTCATGGCGGAATCGATCACCTGGCCTTTACCCGAGCCCCGCGCCTCATACAACGCGGCGGTAATGCCGATCGCCAGCATGCACGCGCCGCCGCCGTAATCGCCGACGAAGTTGATCGGCGGCACGGGTTTCTCGTTGGGACGTCCGATGATGTGCAGAGCGCCCGAGAGCGCGATGTAGTTGAGATCATGCCCCGCCGCCATTGCCAACGGCCCGTCCTGTCCAAAGCCGGTCATGCGACCAAATACCAGTTTGGGATTGCGGGCCAGGCAAACCTCTGGGCCAAGGCCGAGTTTTTCCATCACGCCGGGCCGGAACGGATCGATCAGCGCATCGGCGCGCTCGATGAGGCGCAGCGCCGTTGCAATACCGGCTGCCGTCTTGAGGTCCACCGTGACCGATTGCTTGCCACGGTTGAGCACGCCAAAGCGGCCCGGATTGTAGGAATCCCACTTCTGCCCGGCGTAGTGCTTCACCGGATTCTTGCGGTCGATGCGCAGCACCTCGGCGCCAAGGTCGGCGAGCATCATGCCGCACAGCGGGCCCGGGCCAATGCCCGCAAATTCAACGATTTTGACGCCTTGCAATGGTCCCATGGGGCAATTCCTTTCGGGCTGGATGAGGCAGCGATTCTAGCGGCAATCAGCCGCCGGTCGCCCCGCTTAACAACAGACTTAGATGGGCCCGAATGGCGTCGGGGATGGCCTGCGGTTGCTGACTTTCGCGGTCCACGAAGACGTCCACAAAATGCCCGGTGGCATAAATCTCGTCGTCGCCGGCGCGAAACAAGCCCATCTCATAGCGCACGCTGCTATTGCCCAAACGCGCGACCCGCAGCCCGGCATCGATGACATCCGGAAACGCAAATCCGCGGTGGAAGCGGCAAGCGTTCTCGACCGTGAACGGCACAACCGGCCCATCGAGCAGATCAAAGCCGCCGCTGACCGTGAGGTAGTGCATGATGACCGAGTCAAAAAAGGCGTAATACCGGGCGTTGTTGAGATGCCGATACGGGTCCATATCGTTCCAGCGCAGGGGAATCGACAGGAAATAACCGAAATCGGCGCGGCAGGCGGCGAGGGCGGGCGCGGTGCTGGACATCAGGCTGCTCGGGTTGTGCGGGGTGGCCGCTTATAGCACGACCGACAGGGCTTGTAGCCAGATGATGCGATGCGGAAAAATCCTCCGCGCCGCCTGATGCCAGCCTTCGCGCTTGTTTGTATCATCGGCCGCGAATCACGGTGCGGAGCTCCAAAGTCCGCGTTCAGACGGGTAGCTGCCAGGGCAGCGCCCGCCCCAAGTCGACGACAGAGGTCGAGGGTGTATGACCGTACAACGTCAGATGAACGCTGAAATGCCAGTGTCGCTGCTTACCACCATTCCCAATGGCACGATCCGGGAAGTCGATGGCAGGCGCTGTATCTGGTTCGACGGCTACTGGATCAGGCATTACGACGTCCCGCAAAACGAAGACGTCGCCCGCCGCGAACTGATCGACCAACTCACCAAGCGCGTTTTCCATCACACCGAGTCCGGTATCAATACGCCGGGCTACAAGCTCAAAGACGCCCGCGAAGCTTTTGAGCGACAAACCGAGCCCCAACGCCGTCGCGTCAACGCTGCCATGCTGGCTGGCGCCTTACTCAACCGCGGTTCAGACATCTTCAATATCCTGTTTGAGCTGCGTCAGCGCGGAATCGAAATCCACTACGACAACGAACTGCTGCGCGAATGCGAATCCTGCTTTCTGGAAGCGTTCGATCTCGGCAAGCAGGTGCTGCATTACAGCGGCGAAGAAGGCCTGGATGAACTCTGGGGCGAGCCGCTGAAAGCGTTTTACATGCCCATCGCCGACTTTTACGAGAGCCGCTACATCAAGATTGCGCTGACCATGGGCGCGATTGACCAGATCGCCGACAAACTCATCGCGACCTTTGCACCGCTGGCGCAGTTCCGCGGGATCCGCGAGCGTATCGTGGCCTATACCCGCGCCGCCAAGCTCGAAAGCGAAACCATGAAAACCGATCGCGCCATCTTCGATGTATGGCCCGAGTTCGTGGCAACGGGGGACGAGCTCTACCACTTCGAGCCGCTCAACACCGGTGAGGTGTCCGACGAAGATTGCGGCGCCGAGGGGCTCGACATCATTCGCGAAGGCAAGAAAATTGTGGAATGGGTGGCGTTCGCCCGCGTGCCCATGCCGAAGACCACCGAAAACTTCCTGAATCGTTGCGACGAGTACGCGGCGCACGCCTGCGGCCGTCGCGAGTGATCGCCAGCGCGCTCGCGCGGCTGCGCGAGAGTCTGGGCGAGGACGCCGTCCTCACTGCGGACAGCGCGCTGGAACGCTACCTGATTGACGAACGGCGCCTCTATCACGGGCGCGCCGCGGCCGTCTTGCGGCCACGGACGACCGAGGAGGTCGCGCTGGCCGTTCGCGTCTGCGCGGAAGCGCGCATTGCGATGGTGCCCCAGGGCGGCAACACCGGCTACTGTGGTGGGGCGACGCCGGATGAATCAGGGCGCGAAGTGGTGATCTCGCTGGAACGCCTGCGCCAGATCCGCGCGCTGGACGCGCAGGGCTTTACGCTCACGGCCGAAGCAGGTGTCACCTTGGCTGAACTCCAGCAGGCGGCGGCGGCCGGGCGGCGTTTGTTTCCGCTCAGTATGGGATCTGAAGGCGCCTGCCAGCTGGGCGGCGTGTTGTCGACCAACGCCGGCGGTTTGGCGGTTCTGCGCTACGGCACCGCCCGCGAACTCGTGCTGGGACTGGAAGTGGTGCTGCCCGATGGCCAGATCTGGCGTGGCCTGAGCGCGCTGCGTAAGGACAACACCGGCTACGACCTCAAGCAGTGTTTTTTGGGCGCCGAGGGCACGCTGGGCATCATCACCGCGGCCGTGCTGAAACTCTTTCCCCAGCCCGGAACCCGCGAGACAGCATGGGTGGGCGTGCCTGATCTCGCCGCCGCTTGCGAGTTGCTGTCGCGCTTACGCGAAGCGCTTGGCGACTCGGTCACCTCGTTCGAATTTTTATCCGCGGCGTCGCTGGCGCTCGTGCTGGCGCGCGACCCCGATGCCGCGCCGCCATTCGCAGGAGCGCCGGGTTTCGTGCTGCTGGAGGTCAGTGGCAGCGCGCACGAGACGCTCCGCGACGCCCTCACGCAGGCGCTGCTCAACGCAATGGAAGCCGGGCTCATTGGCGAGGTTGCCATTGCGCAGAATGAAACCCAGCGCCGCGCCTTCTGGCGACTCCGAGAAGGCATTCCGCTGGCGGAAAAAGCCTTGGGCGGTTCGATCAAACACGATGTCTCTGTGCCAATTTCAGCTTTGGCGAATCTGGCCGAGCGCGCCAGCGATGGCATCCGCGCGCATTGGCCAAGGGCGCGCCTGTCGGTCTACGGCCACATCGGTGACGGTAACCTCCATTTCAACGTGCTCGCGCCGGAAGATTGCCCCGCGGAGGCGTTCAAGGCGCAGCACGCGGACGCCATTTCGGATCTGGTGCACGGCGCGGCGAGCGCGCTTGCCGGCAGTTTCAGCGCCGAACACGGCGTCGGCAAACTCAAACGCGATCTTCTGCATCAGACCGAAAGCCCGCTTGCGATCGACCTCATGCAGCGGATCAAGCGCGCGCTGGATCCGGCGGGCTTGATGAACCCCGGCAAGCTGGTGGGTTGAGGTCGGGCACCGCCGTTGTGAGCACGCC
>CANFVX010000095.1 GCA_947450495.1 Gammaproteobacteria bacterium | reverse complement strand
ACGCGGGCTCAGCAACAAAGTCTCGCGCTGCTGGTGGAGGAGACCCGCGCGCTCGCCAGCTTGCAGGCACGCGGCGTGGTGCCGCGCGTGCAATATCTCCAACGCGAGCGGGACCGGCTGGCCCTGGTGCAGTCGCTGGCGGCACTGGACGGGCAGCGGGGCGAGGCGCAGGCCGCCTTGGCCGGGCTGAACGCGCGCAGGCAAGCGACTCGCGCCGAGTTCACGCGGCGGTGGCAAGGCGAGTTGGCAGCGCTTGAAGAACGGCTGCTGGCGCTGCAGGCCGCGGTGATTAAGGCCCGCACGCAGCGGGACCGCTTGACGCTTTATGCCCCGGTCGCCGGTCGGGTGCAGGCGCTGGCCCTGCACGCAACCGGCGCGGTGGTGAATCCCGCTGAGGTCTTGATGCAAATCGTGCCGGAGGATGGGCCGTTGCTGATCGAGGCGCTGGTGGAAAATCGCGATCGCGGCTTCATCCGGCGCGGCCAGCCCGTGCGGATCAAGGTGGATGCTTTCAATTTCACCCGCTACGGCACGCTGCCGGGCGTGGTGCGCGAGATCGCCGCCGACGCCCAGAGCGGCCCCGATCGGGCCTTGCGCTTTGTCGTAACGATCAGGCCCGATGACGAGACCTTGCCCGTTGACGGTCGGGCGCAACGCGTAACGCCCGGTATGAGCGTTAACGTCGACTTTGAACTGGGCACGCGGCGAGTTCTCGATTTGCTGCTCAGCCCGCTTCGGCGCTATCGCGCTGAGAGCGGGCGGGAGCCCTAGGCTGCGGCTTGGCGCAGACCGCGCGTTTGCAGTTCTGGCAGCAGATCGCATTCAAGATGCGTGAGACCGCTGGTGTAATCCGGCCAGGACAGCGTGGCGCCCGCCATGCCGCAATCGGCCATGGCCTGCAGAAAGTCGGCGATGCTGCTGGCGGTGCCCACCACGGGAAAACCCGAATAACCCGCCATCATGTTGCGCAGATAGCTTTCACGCAGCGCGGGGTCGGGCAATTGGCTGCCGGACTCCGCCGTGAAGGTGTCGAGCAAATTGCCGGCCGCCACCAGATCGCCCTGTTCGTGAATCACATGCTGGTAGTAGTCCCGCGCCTCGGCTTCGGTGGCGCCGATGAACAGCGCCGCGTTACCCCACACCTCGACCTCGCGCGCAAAGTCTTCTCGCGCAATCCGACGCACATCGGCCACCGTGGCGCTGGCCATTTCAAGATTGGGCGCAAGGATAAAATTCATGTCGGCATGCTGGGCGGCGAAGCGCCGGCCCGCCGGGCTCACGCCCGCGCTCATCACCGGCGGGCGGGGGCGTTGCAGCGGCTTCGGCTCGGCGTAGCAGCGCGGCCCGTTGAAATAGGTGCCCGTAAAATCAAACTCGCCGTCGCGGGTCCAGAGTTCGTGAATGAAGCGCATCCACTCGTCGGTCATCGCATAACGCTCGGCGTGGGGGAATTGGGTTTTGCCAAACATGGCCACCTCGTGACTGTTCCAGCCAGCGACCACGTTCAGCCCAAAGCGTCCGCCCGAGATGTGGTCGATCGTCGCCGCCTGTTTGGCGGCGAGTACCGGGTGAATTGAGGCCACGGCGGTGGTCGCAAATACGTGAATGCGCTGCGTGGCCTGCGCCAGTCCGGCGGCCCAGGTCCAGGTCTCGAAGCTGCGGTGATTGAACTCGCTGGGGCCGCCAAATCCTTTCCAGCGGCACACGGGAATGAGCGCTTCCAGTCCGATGCGATCGGCTGTCCGCGCGATGCTGAGCGATTCGCCCCAGTTCACTTCAATGCCGCCGGCGGCGGATGATATGGTGCAGCCGTGGCTGACATTGCTGCCGAACACCGCGAGCTGAAACCGGTTGGCGCTGAGGGCCATAGGAGAACTCCTTAAAACTCAAAAGACTTGGCGCGGCAAGCATAAAGCTTTATCCGCGCTTGCCGAGACGGCGATTACTCCCCCGGGAAAAACGCGCGATGCCCACACTGGTTTCCTTTCTGCTTCTGTTACTGGGTTTGGCGACCTTTCCTGTGCTGGCGGTCGAGCCCGCGAAAGTGGCGCGGGTGACCGCTGTTTCCGGCCAAGCCGAGGTGCTACGCGCAACCGGCCCCAAAGAGCCCCTCCGCCAGAACAGCGCCGTGTTCAATGGCGATACCGTGCAAACCGGACGCGGTGAAGCCCGACTCCAGTTCAGCGACGGCGGCGCAGTGGCCGTGCAGAGCAACTCCCGTTTCAAAATTACCGAGTACCGCTACAGCGGCACCGAGGACGGCACCGAGTCGGCGATTTTTGACTTGATTAAAGGCGCTGTGCGCGCCTTGAGCGGCGCCATCGGCCATCGAAACAACGAGCGCTACCAGATGCGAACGGTGGTGGCGACCATCGGCATCAGGGGCACTGCGTACGACGCGCTGTACTGTCAGGATGATTGCACCCAGACCGACGGCAGCGCTCTGCCAGACGGATTGCATGTGCGCACCATCTCAGGCGCGGTGGAGGTGCGGAATAAAGCGGGTCGCATGCCGGTGGTTAAAGGTCTACGGGCGTATGTCCCGAACCAACTGGCAGTCCCGCGACCGTCCCGTTTTAAGCCTGATTTCACCCATAAAGGCCCCGCCGCGCCGCCGGCCAACGGTATGCCGCCTGGGCCGGATGGTCCGGGACAGGCTGGTCCGGGGCCGGATGGTTCGGGGCCGGATGGTTCGGGACAGGGTGGTCCGGGACAGGGTGGTCCGGGACAGGGTGGTCCGGGACAGGGTGGTCCGGGCTCACCGCCTGTCAATGGCGTGCAGGCATCGAACGCCCGCCCTGAGTCGCCCGCAGCGAACGGCGTTCCGCCGGCGAGCGATGGGAATCCAGTGCGGGCGCCAGTATCACCCGTCAACGACGCCAATTCGGCCCCGACTACCCGGCTTGAAGGCACTTCCCCTGGGCGCACGGCGGCGGGCGGGTCGACTCCCATCGGCCCTATTCCCTCAAAAACATCGCCGATTCCTGCCATTCCCTTACCCACATCGCCGGGCGCTCCCGTCTCTGCGGGATCCGGACCAAGCGGCCCGGCGGCTGGCGGTGGCGCACCCGCGCGTGCAGGCGCACCGGCCAACGCCGCACCGAAAGTGGGGCCGAGGCCTCCTGCGCGTTAACAGGCCGCGTCATTACCTGCGATGAACACGGGACGCGAGGCGCATCTGCAGCCATAATCAGGCTATCCCCATCCCGCATCGCGAGGCCGCCATGATTCCTTTTTCGGTGCTCGATCTCTCGCCCATCCCCGCTGGTAGCACGGCCGCGACCAGCTTTCGCAATACGCTCGATCTGGCGCGCCATGCCGAGCGCTGGGGCTACACCCGCTTCTGGCTGGCGGAACATCACAATATTCCCGGGATCGCGAGTGCCGCGACCTCGGTGGTGATTGGACACGTGGCGGCCGGCACCAGCAGTATCCGCGTCGGGGCGGGCGGCATCATGCTGCCCAATCATTCACCGCTGGTGATTGCGGAACAGTTCGGCACGCTCGAATCCCTGTTCCCCGGTCGGATTGATCTGGCGTTGGGCCGGGCGCCGGGCTCGGATCAACGCACCGCCCGCGCGCTCCGCCGTGACCTCATGAGCAACGCCGACAATTTCCCGCAGGACGTGCTTGAGTTGCAGGCGCTACTGGGCCCAGCCCAGCCCGGGCAGACGGTGTTTGCGGTGCCGGGCACAGGGCTGGAAGTGCCGTTGTGGATTCTTGGCTCGAGTTTGTATGGCGCGCAGGTGGCCGCCGCGCTCAGTTTGCCGTTCGGATTTGCGTCGCACTTTGCCCCCGACGCTTTGCTTCAAGCGCTCAAGATTTACCGCGCCCGCTTTCAGCCCTCGGCCACCCGGCCGGTTCCGCACGCGATGGCGGTGGTGAATGTGGTGGTGGCCGATACCGATCGCGAAGCGCAGCGTCAGTTCTCTTCCATCCAGCAGCAGTTCGCGAACCTCTATCGCGGCACACCGCTGCAGCTGCAGCCGCCGCGCGACACCATGCACGATTACTGGACACCGGCCGAACAAGCCGGCGTTGACCACACGCTCCGCTACGCCTGCGTCGGTTCGCCCGCCACAGTGCGCGCGAAGCTCTTCGAATTCATCGCCATGACTGAGGTCGACGAACTCATGATTACGGGTTCGCTGTACGACCATCAGGCGCGTTTGCGCAGCTTTGAACTGGCGATGGACGTGCGCGCGACCTTGTCATCGCCGTCGCGCACCGCCGAGGCGGCAGTCGCCTGAGTCGCGCCGCTCCGGCGTCGGCGCGACTCTCGGCCCGAGAACCCTCAGACGGCTTTAAAGCGATAGCCCGCGCGCGGGTAGTGCACGGCCACCTCGCCGACCACCGGGTCGGTCCTTAATACCACCAGTTCGTCGGCGTCGACCCGCACGACTTGACCCACCGTCTCTTCCAGACCGTAGTCGTCCGGCACGATGCTCACCGTGGTGCCGGCGCTGAAGCCGCAATCTGCGGCGCAGCCGCCCGCGATATCAGCAGGCGCCGCCTCACGCGCCATGGCCAGCGCGTCGGCGGCACTGAGGGCCGACACCTTGCCCTCGCCAAACGCCGTGACGCGATCGAACCAGGCCGACAAACCCGGACGCTCGCGCACGACCGAGAACAAGTCCCCGCCGTGTTGCATGAACCATACGGGATGGAAGCAGGCGGCATCGGCCACGGTGAAGGTGTCGCCGAGCACGAACGGGCTGTGCTGCAGTTGGCGGTCGAGGCGATCGAGTGAAATCAGTGTTTGCGCCAGCGCGTGCGGGGCAGAGGCAATCAGCGATTCGCGGGTGAAGGCCGGCGTCATGGCCGCGCGGTCGGCAAAAAACTCCGGCGGGAGTTGGTCGATCAAGCGCACGATCGTGGGAGGTACCGTCTGCATGAACAAGCGATGGTCGGCCCAGTCTTCGATCACGCTGGCCGCCCCCGCCAGTGCGGGCGGCAGCACCGGTCGCGCGGGATACAGACGTTCCAGCACTCGCACCATCAAGGCCGTATCGCAGTAAATATCGGCGCCGATTTGCAGCACCGGAATACGGCGATAGCCGCCGGTGAGCGGCGTGAGGTCGGGCTTCGGCGCCATGATCGGTAGCTCGACCGCCCGCCACGGAATGTCTTTATAGGCCAGCAGACGTCGGATTTTTTCGGAGAAAGGCGACAGTGGGTAGTGATGTAAAACGACCTCGGCCATGAGGAACTCCTGCGCTGGAAAATGGGTGATGAGAGCCGCCGAAGGTTACCCGCCCTTGGCGCGCAAAGCAGCTATCACGGCGAGGCTGTCTTTTCCGTTTGAAAAGTGAACAATGGACCGCACACCGACCGCAGTTGCGAGCCGACCAGCCTCGCAATCACAACAAACACGGCGGGCGCAGGATACGTATCTCACCGGGGGGGAGAGTTTATGCAGGAACGTCACAAGCTCGTTGCGCTGTGTGTTGCGGCGAGCTTTATCAGCTACATCGATCGCGTCAACATCTCAGTGGCAGCGATTGCCATGCAGGGCCAATACGCTTGGTCCGAGACCCTGAAAGGGGTCGTGCTCTCCGCCTTTTTCATTGGCTATCTCCTCTTCATGGTGCCGAGTGGCTGGTTGGCCAATCGCTATGGCGGCAAGCGAGTGCTTGGCTTCGCGGTGTTGTGGTGGTCAGTGTTCACCCTCATCACGCCCATTGCCGCCGGCATTTCCTTCCCGGCGCTAATCGCTGCGCGAATCCTGATGGGCGCCGGCGAAGCGGCGATGTTTCCGGCGGCCTACAACCTCTACAGCCGCTGGGTCCCAGCCACCGAACGATCCCGCGCGGTGTCGCTAATGGTGGGGGGAATTCCGCTGGGCACGCTCTTCGCACTCATGAGTAGCGGCGTGCTGGTTGCGCATTTTGGTTGGCCGGCGGTGTTTTATGTCTTCGGCGCCGTTGGCCTGATTTGGTGCGTTTTGTGGCGAAAATTTGCCTATGACCAGCCGGCAGATAATCCGCATCTTGGTGTCGAAGAGCGCGCCTTGTTGGTGGTGGCGAGTGACAAGACGGCCGCCGCCAAGCCACCCGTGCCGTGGCGGCAACTGCTGAGTTCCAGCGCGGTGTGGGCGCTGATCATCAATCACCTCTGCAGTAACTGGATTCTGTACATGTTGCTGGCCTGGTTGCCGAGTTATTTCAGCAAGGGCCTTGGTCTGAGTATCCAGAATGCGGGTCTGTACGCGGCGGCGCCCTGGCTTGCGATGTGCCTATCGGGCATTGCGAGTGGCTGGCTGGCAGATCGTTGGATTCATGCCGGCACGGATCCCACATTTGTTCGTAAATTTATGCAGATCACGGGTTTGCTCGGCGCGGCAGCGTTCATGTGGCAAGCACGGAGCGTGACCTCACCCGATGTGGCGCTGGCGCTGCTTTGCGGGGCGCTGGGAGCGCTGGCGATGACCTGGGGCGGATTCATCTCGAACCATCTTGATATCGCGCCCCGCTATGCCGATGTGCTCATGGGCATCACGAATACTGCGGGCACTATTCCCGGCGTCGTGGGCGTGGCGGTGACCGGCTGGTTGGTCGATACCAGCGGCACCTATACGGCGGCCTTCGTGCTTGCGGCGTGCGTGAACGTGGTGGGCGCTTTCGTGTGGCTCTTGTTCGCCACGGCGAAGCCTGTCGTCGACTGAGCATTCTCTCTTTCCGCTCCCGGCACGGATGCCGGCCGCAGACCGGCGTTGGCGAAACCAAATGCCAACTTGCGTAAATCTCGGCTCAAGTACCCATAGGCAGTGTCGATAGTCTCCCCGTAAGCGATGCAAACGCGCCGGTTATTTCGCCGGGCGTCAACTCTTCTGCGCTTTCGTAGTAGTGGGGCAAGAACGACATGAAATCTGAATCTGGAAACTCGATCCGGGCTGCGACCGGCATCTCCATTGCGGCAGCCGCCGTGATCCTGTGGAGCTCATTAGGGCCAGTGAATCTGGCGGCCGCGGTCGTGCTGGTGGTGGCCGCCTATGTGCTGGATGGTTGGGTCGCTGCGCGTTCGGCGGCAAACGTGGAGGCGGCGCAGGCCGCGGCAGCGACAACCCACAGCGCTGAAATCGCCACTTTGAAGGCGGGTCATCAAGCTTGTCTCGCCTCGCTGGGGCAAGACATCGCGCCGGCCTGGTTGCGCAATATCGATGCCGCTCGCCAGCAGCTTGAAGGTGCCGTGGTGCATCTCACGCAGGATTTCAGCGGCATTGTCGATCGCCTGAACGAGGCGGTAACCACTTCCTACCGTGTGGCCGGCGTTGACGGGAATGGATCCTCAGACGGCATGCAGCAGGTGGTGAGCAACAGCGAGCGCCGCCTGATGATGGTGGGTCAAATTCTGGACACCACCCTTTCCGAAAAAGAACACATGCTGGCCGAGAGCCAGAAGTTAGTGACCTTCACCGTCGAACTCCAAAAAATGGCGGCCGATGTGGCCAGCATCGCAGATCAGACCAACCTGCTGGCGCTGAATGCGGCAATCGAAGCCGCGCGCGCCGGCGAAGCGGGACGTGGCTTTGCGGTGGTGGCGGATGAAGTGCGCACGCTCTCCACGCGCTCTGGTGCTATCGGCAAGAACATCAGCCAGAAAATCGATGCGGTGAATCGCAGCATCAAGGAATCTTCCGAACTGATCGAATCCGCGGCCACGCGCGACGCTCAGGCGCGCATCGATTGCGAAACCCAGTTGTCAGGCGTGGTGCAAGATTTCCAGCGCGCGATGGCGGGCCTGAACGAATCGTCCAACGTGCTCCGTACCGAGGGTGCGGCGATCAAATCGGCAGTGGCAGGTGCGTTGGAGCAGTTGCAGTTCCAGGACCGAATTAGCCAGTTACTGATGCATGTCGCCGACAGCGTTTCCCAGCTACAGCAGCAGTTGTCTGCGGGTGGCTTGCCGGACGCGAATAGCGTGGGGCGTTTGGTTGACCGGCTTGAGCGCTCTTACACCATGGCCGAGGAGCGCCCGCGAGGAACGGTCGCGTCGCAGGCTGCGGTGGATTCAGACATTACGTTTTTCTGAGGATTGGGCATGGCTAAAACGATTCTAGTGGTGGATGACTCGGCTTCGCTCCGACAGGTAGTGTCGATCGCCCTTAAAGGCGGTGGCTATGACGTGGTCGAGGCTTGTGACGGCAAGGATGCGCTGAGCAAGCTGACGGGTCAGAAAATCCATCTCATCATCAGCGACGTGAACATGCCCAACATGGATGGCATCGCGTTTGTTAAGGCGGTGAAGCAGCTGCCCAACTATAAATTCACGCCGATCATCATGCTCACGACCGAAAGCCAGGAAGACAAAAAAATGGAAGGTCAGGCCGCAGGGGCGAAAGCCTGGGTCGTCAAACCGTTCAAGCCTGAGCAGATGCTGGCAGCGGTCGCCAAGCTCGTGTTGCCGTGAGAGTGCAATGAATACCGACTGGTCAACTGCATACCAACTTGGCTTCCACGGCGAGATGAATATCTACGCGGCCGCCGAGTTGCAGCAGCAAGTCCAGCAAGCGCTGCTCGCAGACGGCCCCATTGCGGTTGACCTCTCTGAGGTCAGTGAGATCGACTCGGTAGGCGTACAGCAATTACTGCTCCTGCAGCGCGAATGCCTTCAAACCCAACGTGCGCTCCGGATTACCGCCCAGAGCGCGGCCGTTGAAGAGGTTTTCCATCTCCTGAATCTTCGCGCCAGATTTTTCTGAGTCGCAAGGGAGTTCGATAATGGATCTCAATCCTGCCCTTCAGACCTTCGTCGCCGAGTGCGACGAGTTGCTGGAGCAATTGGAGCAGTCGCTGCTCCAGCTCGAGCATCAACCGGGCGATCGCGAGTTGCTCGACGCGGTGTTTCGCGCCGCGCACACCATCAAGGGATCGGCAGGGATGTTTGGCTTTAGTGCCATCGTTTCGTTTACGCACGGCCTCGAGAATTTGCTGGACCGCGTCCGTGCCGGCGAAGTGGCGCTCGACTCCGACCTGTCCGCGCTCTTGCTGCGGTGTGGTGACCACATCAAGTCGCTGGTGCCGCTCGCGGTTGACGATCTGGCCCTTGATTCCGCGACCATTGCGATTGGTGAATCCCTGACGCGTCAGTTGGGGGCGATTCAGGTGCCGCTCGATCTGAGTCTCAAAACCAGCACCGTCAACGAGCTTGCCGCCCTGCTGGATGGCGGTGCGGCCGGATCGAATGGGCGGCCGGCGTCGCTCGCCAATGATTTCGCCGTTCTGATGCAAGACGACGAAGACAGCGCCCCTCCCGCAGTGCTGAACCCCTACTGGTCTATCTCCTTGCAGTTCGGCCCCGAGGTTCTGCGCAACGGCATGGACCCGCTGTCATTCGTCCGCTATCTCTCCACGCTTGGAGATTTGATCAGCGTGGAGACGCTGGACAGCCGGCTACCGTCACCGTCCGAGATGGACCCTGAGGCTTGCTACCTCGATTTCGAGATTCAGTTGGACTCCAGCGCTGACAAAAGCGCGATCGAAAGTGTGTTCGACTTTGTGCGAGACGACTGCGCGATCCGCATCGTGCCGCCCACCCGCAAAGTGGCGGCGCAACTCGCCGCAGTCGCCACTCACGACAACGGCAGCGCCAAACTTGGTGAAATGCTGCTTGATGTGAAAGCAGTCACCGAGCATGAGTTAGCGAGCGCGCTAGCCACGCAGAAGGCCGAGGCGGCCGCTCCGGAAACAGGCACCGCCCCACGCCCGCTCGGCAAAATTCTCATTCAGGATGCGGCGGTTCACGAAGCGGTGGTCGATGCTGCGGTTGAGCGCCAGCAACAGCAGCGTAGCGCGAAAGCGCAAGAAAGCCGGCTGATCAGAATTGACGCCGACAAGCTCGATCAGCTCATCAATATCGTGGGCGAGTTGGTCATTGCGGGTTCGGGCACGCAGGCCCTTGCCGCACGCGCCGGCGCGCCGGAGGTGGTTGAATCGGCAGCCTCGCTGCTAAGCCTGGTGGAGCAGGTCCGCGACAGCGCGCTCGGCCTGCGCATGGTCGCTATCGGCGCTACCTTCCAGCGCTTCCAGCGGGTGGTGCGCGACGTCAGCCAGGAATTGGGCAAGGAAATCGAGCTCTCCATCAGCGGCGCTGAAACCGAACTCGATAAATCGGTGGTCGAGCGGATTGGCGACCCGCTGATGCATTTGGTTCGCAACGCGATGGACCATGGGATTGAGCCTGCGTTGACCCGCGTCGCGTCTGGTAAGGCGGCGCGCGCACAGGTGTCGCTGAACGCTTATCACGACTCGGGCAGCATT
>CANFVX010000094.1 GCA_947450495.1 Gammaproteobacteria bacterium | reverse complement strand
GACGGAGACCGGCGTGGTGGTGAACGGCGTGGAATATCCGGTGGACTGCCTGATTTTCGCGACCGGCTTTGAGGTGGGCACCGACTACACGCGCCGCGCCGAATTTGAAGTCATTGGTCGCGATGGGCAGTCGCTGTCCCAGTATTGGGCCAAGGGGATGCGCACCTTCCACGGCTTTCTCAGCCACGGCTTCCCCAACTGCTTTCACATGGGCCTGACCCAAACCGGCCTCGCGCCCAATTTCACCTACATGCTGAACGGTCAGGCCACACATATCAGCTATCTCGTCCAGGAGACCCTGTCGCGCAAGCTGCGGGCGATTGAACCCAGCCTGCAGGCAGAAGCCAACTGGGTGGCGCTCATCAGCCAGCTTGGCTTCATGTCCCAGTATCAAACGGAGTGCACGCCGGGGTACTACAACGGCGAGGGCAAGGCCGGCAACGGCGAAGGCTTCCTCGAAGGCCAATACCCGGAAGGCCCCGTGCAGTTTTACAAGCTGCTCGAAGACTGGCGGGAGCGCGGCGCCCTCGAAGGCATTGAGGGCCGCTAGCCCGTTCCGACACCCCGGCCGGGCGGGCTGCCCGGTCGGTTTGAGGTGCACTCGCCCATGCTTCAGGTGACCTGCCTCACGCAAAGCCCGTTCTGGCGCGAAGGGGCCGGCATGTGGGCGCGGGTGCGCGAGATGATTCGCTGCCTCGCCGCCCACAGCACGCTGCGGGTGGTGATGGCCGCGCCACTGGCACAGTGTCCGTCGCCCGGGAGCCTCAACGCCATCGGCGATTTCGAATTGCTGGCGCCAGATCCGGCGGAGGTGCCGGACCACGCCGCCCTTCTGCGCTGGACGCGCGCGGCCTTGGCCAAGGCTGAGTGCGAGGTCTGCTGGTTCGACAAAACGGAACTCTCGCCCTTGCTCGCGCTAGCCCCGAGCGGCGCGCGCCGCGTGGTCGACACTCACGACATCCTGAGCGAGCGATGGCTGTCCTATTCAGCGTTCGGGGTTGGCGGCGTAGCGCCCCTCAGCAAGCAGGAAGAACAGCGCGTGCTGGCGCACTACGACCGGGTGATCTGCATTCAAAAAGAAGATCAGGCGCTCGTGAGCCAGTGGCTAGGCGCGGAGCGGGTGCTGCTTGCTCCGCACGCCACGTCGCGCCATCAACAAACCCTGCGCGAAAAGGCGAGCGCCATTACTTTCATTGCCAGCAAGTGGACCACCAATGTGGACGGGATCCGCTGGTTTCTCGACGCCGTCTGGCCGCAAATCGTGCGGCCCGGACTCACGCTCAATCTCTACGGCTGGATTTGTGACGCGGTCGCGCCCTGGCATGCCCAGCGCCCCGTGCCGGGCCTGCAACTCCACGGCCATGTGCCGGATCTGGCGGCGGCCTACGCGCAGGCAGACATTCTCATCAACCCGGTGCGCGCCGGCGCCGGGCTCAAAATAAAAACGGTGGAAGCGCTCGCGCACGGCTTGCCGCTGGTGACCACCAGCGAAGGTGCGCGCGGCTTACGCGATCTCGACGGTCGCGCGCTGTGGGTGGCCGATTCTGCCACGCAATTTGCCACCGCCCTGCAGCGCTTGCTGGCATCCAGCGCGGCGCGACGCGCCCTCGGCGCGGCCGCCTTTGCCTACGCGCAAACGCATTTCACCCCCGAGACCTGCTTTGCCGAGATTGCCGACTGGCTGGCGCGCGGCGCGCCGGCCGCCGCCGCTCGCCTCAATCCAGAGGTCGCCGCGGGGCGGTAGTCCTCGCTACACTCAAAACTTCCCGCTGTCGCCGGAGTTTGCCGTGGCCGTGCTCAAATCTTTCGCCCTGTTTGCGCTGACCGCCGTGGCCGAAATCCTCGGCTGTTACCTGCCCTGGCTGTGGCTTAAAGAAGGCAAATCCATCTTGCTGCTGCTGCCGGCAGCTTTAAGTCTGGCGACCTTCGCCTGGCTGCTGACCCTGCATCCCACCGCCGCCGGCCGCGTGTATGCGGCCTATGGCGGGGTCTATATCTGCGTGGCGGTGCTGTGGCTGTGGGCGGTGGATGGCATCAAGCCGAGCTGGTGGGATCTTGCCGGCTCGGCGGTGGCCGTCACCGGCATGCTGATTATCATGTTCGCGCCGCGCCCGGCCTGAGATTTCAGCGCTTGGTAATTGCCGGCGAGGGTGGATTGAGCGGATTCGGCAGGCGCTCCGGCAGATCAAACGGCGGATTCTCCCAACCGTCCGAACCCGCCGCCGACAAGCGACGATTGGCGATTCGCCAGCCCTTGGCAGTGAGCACCAATCGATCTTCATAGCGACCCCAGAGGTCGATGCGCTTGCCGTCCACGGCGCTGAGATGCCAGGCATATACATAGGCGGTGGACTCCGCCGTGGTGTCGCCCGTGAGCCGAATGCGCACATTCGACAGGTGATGGCTGGTGGAGGTGAACACCGCCAGCGTCTTGGCAAACATCTTCTCGAGATTGTCGCGCCCCACCACCGCGTAGCGGGCGCCAAGTTCGAAGCAGCCGTCTTCCGCAAAGACCTCCTCGCCGAGCGCGACCGGGTCGTTGCGGTCCACGTTCACGCAGTAGTTGATGAGCGTGGCGGTGATTTGCTCGCGCTGCTGCAACTCCCACACCGCGCGCTGTAAGTCGGACTGGCTCTGGTCGGTCATCAACATCCTCCCCGTCTGTTTTTTGAAGTCGCCGACAGTGTATCCAGCTGTGGGCGCTATCAGCCCGGTGGCCAGAGCAAAAACTCGCCCGTGGCGGATTCGTATTGTTCGACCCGACCGGTCGGAATGTCGTACACCCAGCCATGCAGTGACAACTGCCCCTGCGCCATCCGGGCCCGCACCGAAGGATGAGTCGCGAGATGCGCTAACTGGTGGCGCACGTTGGCCTGCGCCAGCAGCGCGAGGCGGGTCGCCTCGTCGGCCTGCGGATGGGCGGCGTCGACCTCGGCCAGCGCCTCGGTGGCGTGACTGAGCCAACGGCCGACAGCCGGCAACACCTGCAGTTTTTCCGGGTGCATAAGGCCTTTCAGCGCGCCACAGTCGGAATGCCCGCACACAATGATGTGCGCCACCTCCAGCGCCACCACCGCGTATTCGATGCTGGCCGACACCCCAACTGCGGTCTCGGCATACACCGGCACCAGATTCCCCGGCGTGCGTTCAACAAACATCTCGCCGGGCCCGGTGTGGCAGAGATCGGCCGGCGCCACGCGCGAATCGATACAACCAATGAACAGCACCTGCGGCGCCTGATGCTTCGCGAGCGACTCATACACCGCCCGGCGTTGTGGAAATACGTGGCGGCGGAACCGCAAAACGCCGCGCGCAATGTTGTCGTAAGCGCTCATCACAGCCTCTCTGTTGAACGGAAATCTCTGCGAAGTCTAGCCGCCAGAACCTTTTGAGCTGACTGCCAATCGGTCTCTCACGCGACCGCACACACCGCGCGTCAGAAACTGGTGACCGCGTAGAAAATGGGGACTGCGAGCACGATGACCAGACCGAGCACCGGGGAGATCGTCAGGCCAAGTCCCGCCGCGACCACGTAAGCGCCGGCGCCGGGCAGCGATCGCTTCAATGCCAGCTGCCAGATTGGCCAGCTGTCTGGATTTCGCCAGAGTTCAGGGTGACGCAGGATCACGATGAACACCGCCGTCCAGCTCGTGCCCATGAGCGTGGCCATCAGGGCGTACAGCAGCAGGGCCGCGTGTTGGTCGTCAACGGCACCGCTGGTAAACGCTTCGGCCAGCACGGCCGTGGGGAACGGCAGAATGACTGCGCCCAGCAGAATGCCGAAGTTCGCCCAGAGCAGCGGCGTGTTGGCCGCCTTTAGCCCATCGAATATTCGGTGGTGGTTCACCCACATCACCGCGATGTAAACGAAAGACGAAAAGAATGCGGCGTAGTTTGGCCAGCGAGTGAGGAGTTCGCTGCCCAAGTGGTGCTCTGGATAGCCCGAGACCGACAGATCGAGGGCCAGCAAAGTCATTGCAATCGCGAGCACACCATCGCTGAAGAACACGGTGCGATCGAGGCCGATTAAGCGCGCGTCCGGACTCGCTGTCGCTGCGGGCTCTGGATTTGATTCGCCCTGATGGTCGGTCATGCGGCAAACCTTGTGCGCAGGCAAACGGCCCATGCATGGCAATCGGAGAAATCTTTTTTGTGCTGTTCGGCCATGGGCGTGCTCGTAAGGTTTGCAATGAATCGATTGAAATCGCTGAATCTGGCGCCCTGAGTTTGCTGGAGGCAACGGCCCGGCGCTCAGATAGGTGAGCGCGCAGAATATACGGCGCATAAGTCCCCGTTCCATCGTTTCGCGGCGGGGCGTCTCGTTCAATCAGCACCGTCAGCCACTGGCGGCCGCTTTGCATCGAGCGGGACGTAAGTTTGTTCAGCGCCCTTTGGGAAAGCGAAGCGGGGAAGTGGCGCCTCGAGTGGGCGGCAGAAGCGTAAGACGAAACGCTCGCCGGCCGGCGCGTGATTAGCGAAGCCGGCGATGTCACCGTTACCAGATAAATTTTCGTGACTGACCAGAGGTCTTTGAGCGCTCTTTGCACAATGCCTGTCGGCACTGGGCAGATGCCATCTTGCTTGCGGAATGCTTGCCGCGCCTGCCCCAGGTCCCGTGGCTTGGGGATTTCACTTTAGCGATCGCCGACTCTTCCGGTCTTGATGGCTTCCGTACCATCGGGTCCGGACAGCAGCAGAGCCAGAGAATCCTCGTTGACTTGTGCGGAATCCCCGCTGCGTTACCCGTCAGTGTCGTGCAAGCCAAGAAGACGTTTATGCTACCTGTACTCAGCGCCTGTCCTCGCTGCCGAGGTCTTTTCTATGAATCAATACGCTTGGGTTGACCTCGGTGACTACGGGATTTTCCGCAAGCGCCTGCTCTTTTTCTGGCCTCGGTTTTCAACTAACCACTGGCAGGACCATGGTCTGGGTCTGATGCGAACACTCATGCATCAGCACGGCTTCCTCAGCGACGTGCTCTCGGTCAAGAACTACCGTGACGCCGATGACATCGTGCAGCACCTGTTGCCCTACAACGTGCTGTTGATGAATGTCCGGAGTTACAACTTCCATCAGGCGCGAGACATCGCCACCCGCTTCAAGCATCTACGTCCCAACGGCAAAGTGATTGTGGGGGGCATGCACACGATCGTAAGTCTGGAGGAGATGGAGTCGGTTGAGGCGTTTGACCGGATCTGTGTCGGCGCCGGCGAAGCGTCTATCCCGGAACTGCTTGCCGATCTCGATAGCGGGCCTCGGGTCATTCAGGGGAAATCGATGGCCTCCATGGATGACTGGCCTGCCATTGACCGCAGCCTGTGGCCTCGACCGCTAAACACCCGGCTGCCATTTCCCCTCGAGCCTGCCATGCGCGGCTGGAATCCGGGGCCGGTCGCCTCGGTAATGAGTTCTCGCGTCTGTCCCTGGCGTTGCAGCTTCTGTAACGAAGCGTCCTACATCAAGAACATTCAACGCAAATCCGTCGACAAATTGATTGATGAACTCAACCAACTCGATCGGGACCACGGCCCCATTGGTTCGGTCGTCATCCATGACTCGATGTTTTTTCAACAGCCCTCCTGGCTGGAAGAGTTCGTCGATAAGTACCCCACGCACGCCAATCGGCCATGGCCGTACTGGGCGGCGGCGCGCGCCGACACCATCCGCAAATGGCCGGACCTGTTCCGGCGAATGGTGATGAGCAGTCACTGGAACATTGTCTCAATAGGTCTGGAATCCGGCTCCGACAACACACTGCTGACGCTCAACAAGGAATGTACCGCCGCCGACAACGTATTCGCCATCAGGCTCATCAACGAAATCGGCGACGCGCAGGAAAAGGCCGGATTACAACCAGTACGGCTTTTCTCAAACATCATGTGGGGTGTGCCCGGCGAAACCCGGGAAGATACCTTCGACACGATTCGAATGGTTTCCATGATCAAGCGCCCGTTGCTGTCTAACAGCCTTTATGCGCCGTATCCGGGGGGAGCGCTGGGCTATCAGATCGCGGCCGAGGGGAACAGCTTGCTATCGAGTGAAGGCTTGAATCGCGACCCCGCATCGGCGAAGACTCGAAACATCGACTACCGGTTCGTAAAGGCCGCCATGCGTGGGCGCCACAATGCCGAGGCGCTCCGCGATTTTGGCAACTGGCTTGGGCGCATTGAGGCGCAAGGTCCGTTGGAGCCGTTGAAACAATTTGGCTCCGCCCAGAATCTTTTTGTCTTCAACATGCGCGGTGGCCGGAAGAAAGTATCCTGGGGAACAACGCGTGAACATGCGGTCGCGGTGCTACGCATCAGGCTGAGCGAGCGCGAACTGGAGGAAATTGACCTGTCCAGCGCCGAGCGATTTAGCCAGAACCGACTCCCTGAGATTGCGCGCCAGCTTTAACGTCATCCATGCACACCGGTTGCGCCCAGCAATCGGACCCGGCGCAGGCATAGAGCCCACGCCAGCGCAGCGTGACCTACGCTGGGCGTGAACTGCTACCCATCCGCAGGGCCGGCAAACCCACCGCCATCGGCCCGCATGCGCGGCACCGCCCGCGAATCGACATCACCAGCGAGAAACCTCTGCGCGGCCTGATAGTGCGCGAGCAAGTGATACACCGTCCGGCGTTGCGGAAAAACCTGCCGGCGGAAGCCCACGACGCGCGTCGGACTCCCCGCGGGTACACTGCGGCCATCGCCGTGCAGCCCAGGAGATTCCACGATGAGCGCTCGCCTGCTTCCCCTGCTCCCGCCCAACGGACCCGCCGCCGAGCACTATTTCGTGCCCGAAGCAAAACGCCTGAGCGGTAATCCGCGTCAGTCGCTGTGGCCGCATTACACCAATCAGGACGCCACTTTCTTCAGCGGCATGTGGGAAAGCGAACCGGGGAAGTGGCGCATTGAGTACACCGAAGAGGAGTACTGCGAGATTTTGAGCGGCCGCAGCGTGATCACCGACGCCGCCGGTGTTGCGGTCGCCGTGAACGCTGGCGATCGCTTCGTGATTCCGAAGGGCTTTGTTGGCAGTTGGGAAGTCATCGAGACCACCCGCAAGGTCTATGTGATTCACGAGGCCAAGGCATGAGCAGGGCGGGCCCGTGCTGGGTGCTTCTCGCCGTGCTGGTGCCCGGACTCGTTCATGCGGCGCAAGCTGCGGCCGAAGCGCCATCGCTGGCACCACTCGCCGGCGGCTGGCAGTCGGCGCCGATAGACGAATCAGTGCAGGAAATCGCGCGCTTTGCGCTTGCTGAGCGGCAGCGGCAGGAAGCGCTGCCCATCAGCCTGCTGGAGGTGCGTGAGGTCAGCAGACAGGTTGTGGCCGGGCTCAATTTCCGTCTGCGCCTGCGCGTGCTGCGCGCCGGGCATCACCGCGAAGCCAGCGCCACGGTGTATCAGGACTTACAAGGCCAACGCCATCTCACCGCGTGGACCTAGGCGCGCACCAAACGCCGACCCGCTGTCAGCCACCCGAACTCAACAGGAGAAGCCCCATGACGACCCCACTCACCGGCAAACGCATTCTCGTCACGCAGGCGAGCGACTTCATGGGCCCTGCGCTATGCGAGATGTTGCTTGAGCACGGCGCCACCGTGATTGCGAGCCACGAATCTCTGGCGCCGGTCGAGGCCGCCGCCCGCGTTGTCGCCGAGGCCGGCCACATCGACGTGCTGGTGGCCAATCTCGCGCTGAAGGCGCCGTCGACCTGGGCGATCGACGTGGAGGAACCCGAATGGCGCGAAGTCTTTGCCACGCTCGTTGACCCGCTGCCGCGGCTCGCCAAAGCCGTCCTGCCGCAGATGATCGAACGCGGCGCGGGCAAGATTCTCGTGATGGGCAGCGCCAGCGCGCTGCGCGGCATGAAGCGCTGCTCCACCTACAGCGCGGCGCGTGGCGCGCAGTTGGCCTGGGTGCAGGCGGTGGGCGTCGAACTCGCCCCGCAGCAGATTAAGGTCAACGCGATCGCGCAGAACTTTGTCGAGAACCCGACCTACTACCCGCCGGCCGTACAGGCCAGCAAAACCTTGCAGGAACGGCTGGCGCGCGAAGTGCCGCTGGGTCGGCTGGTGGGTGCCCGCGAAGACACCGCGTTCGCCGCCTATCTCTGCAGCGATGCGGCCGATTGCTTCGTCGGCCAGGTGTTCCCGGTCTGCGGCGGCTGGGCGGTGCGCTAAAACGCGAACGATTACCAAAGTTGCCGCTTTCTCGCCTGAAAACGCTTGCTAACATCCCCGCACCATTCTCTCGGGTAAGGAAGCCAAACCATGAAACGCGCCCTTTTGCTTTCCGTCGTGCTGACCCTCGTCTCGCCGCTCGCTCACGCCGACTGGGATGCGGCCCTGGAGGCAAAGGAAGCAGCGGCACGTCAGGCCGAAAGTGAGAAACAGGCCGCGCAAGCAGCCGAAGTCCAGCGCCTGCAGGCCGCCGCCATGACCAAGTTTGAAGCAGAGCAAACGCAGTCCATGCGCCAATCTTTGGGCGCCGCCGCGCAGGGCAAGTCCGATGCGCAAGTGAAAGCGCTGTACGACGCCCAAAATAAGGCGGCGCAGGCCGAGGGCGAAAGAGTGCGTCAGCGACTGAATGATTCCTCGACCGCCGAAGGCGCCGCGTTGAAGCACAGCCTCGGCAAGACGCCGCAGGAATTACAGGAAATGGCGGCCAAAGACCCCGCTGGCTACGAGCGGTATATGCAGACCCAAGAGGCGGCCCTGCTACAGGAACTGCAAAGCGGCGCAACGGGCCAGCAGCTGAAAGCCATGACCGGCGCAAGCTTCGAAGACATGCAGAACATGTCCGAGGAACAACTCGAGGCGCTGGCCAAAAAAATGGAACAGCAGTACGGCCAATAAACCGCCTTAAGGCCGCCAGCTCCCCCAGTCCTCGCCGCTCGGCGAGGGATGGTTCCAGCCCAGCGGATAGGGCTTCTGGGACGGATGCAGGCGACTCCACAGCAAAGTCACCAGCCCAAGACTCAGCACCCCGATCAGCACCGGCTGCAGCAGCGCCGACCACCCGGCGTGCTGGTAAACCATAATCAGCGCGTTGGCCCCAGCCGGCGGATGCACCACTCGCATGGTCAACATGAAAGCCAGCGACAACCCGAGCGCCAGCGCATACACCCATAGCGCGTCCCCCAGCCACTGCTGACAGGCGATGCCGATGAAGGCCGCGCTCAGATGCCCGCCGAGCAGCGCACGCGGCTGGGCCGCGGGCGACTCGGTCAGCACAAAAAGAATGACGGTGGACGCGCCGAGCGAGCCCAGCAGAAAGGGCGACATGCCCGGCCCTGCCAGCAGCAACGCCAAACCAATCGCGCAGCTCCCGCCGAGTGCGCTGTAAAGACTGCGGGCCCAGTGTGAGGTCATGAGTTCAGGAGGCTTTCTGCCGCTCGCGCCACAGCGCAGGCACGGCCTTCAACACGCCAGAAAACCGCGCCGCGCCCCGCGTCCAGTCGTGAAAGGCGCGGAGCAGCGTGCGTTGCCCCTGCGTGACCCGCGCCCGCCGCCACACGCCGGCCGCATATTTATTGGCCTCGGCGAGCGTTGGGTAAATGTGCACGGTGCCCAGAATTTTGTTTAGCCCGAGGCCGTGCTTCATCGCCAGCACGTACTCGGCAATGAGTTCGCCAGCCTGCGCGCCGACAATCGTCACCCCGAGAATGCGATCGCTGCCTTGTGCGGTGAGCACTTTCACGAAACCTTCGCGCGCGCCCTCGGCTATCGCCCGGTCGAGATCGGCAAGCGCGTAGCGAGTGACGTCGTAACGCAGGCTCTGGGCGCTGGCTTCGGTTTCGGATAATCCCACACGGGCTACTTCGGGCTCGGTAAACGTACACCAGGGCAGCACGCGGTAGTCCGCCCGAAACTGGCGGAACCGCCCAAACAGCCCGTTCACCACCGCATACCAGGCCTGATGCGACGCCGCGTGGGTGAGTTGATAGGGGCCGGCTACATCGCCGCACACGTGGATATTGGGATAGGTGGCGGCGAGGTAGTCGTCGGCGGCGATGGTGCCGTTGGGATTGAGCGAAATGCCCAGCGCCTCCAGACCGAGGCCGGCGGTATTCGGAGTACGACCGACGGCGATCAGCAGCGCATCAAATGCCACGCGGGCTTCGCGCCCTTCAAACTGCAAGACGGCTGATTTCTCGCCCGCCTCATTTTCGCAACGCAGCGCCGTGCAGCGGGTGAGCACTGCCACGCCGTCGGCCATCAGACGCTTTTTGAGTAAGGCCGAAACTTCCGGGTCTTCGCGCGGGAGCAGGCTCTCGTCCTGCTGGACCAGCACCACCTGCGACCCGCAGCGGGCGAAG
>CANFVX010000093.1 GCA_947450495.1 Gammaproteobacteria bacterium | reverse complement strand
GCATGGAGCCGGTTTTGTTCGAAGGAGGGCCGGAAGGATGGATTCACAAACGCTTACGCGTTTGCGTAACGGCGCGGGGCGCGCTACGCGCGTCCAGATTCGCGTTGCGAATCTGTCGAACCTTGGGAGATTCGACTCGGCCTCCGAACTCTCAAGACATAAAAAAACCGGCATTAAGCCGGTTGTTTTATGTCTGGCGCGCCCGGAAGGATTCGAACCTCCGACCCCCTAGTTCGTAGCCAGGTACTCTATCCAGCTGAGCTACGGGCGCGTAGGGGCGGCATCATAAACGGTTTGGGACTTCAGGTGCACCCCTTTCAGCAGAGAATTTCGGGTGCCGTTTTGCCCAAGGCCTGCGCGGCTCGTTACACTCAACCCACTACCCCTTAACTCGCCTCGAGGTGCGCGACATGCTGAAGCAGATGGACATTAACTGTGACATGGGCGAAAGCTTTGGGAATTGGCACATGGGCGATGACGAAGGGATGATGCCCTACATCACCACGGCCAACGTGGCCTGCGGTTTCCACGCCAGCGATCCGGTGACGATGATCAACACGGTCAAACTCGCCAAGCAGCACGGGATCGCGGTGGGCTCGCATCCGGGCCTGCCGGATTTGCTGGGATTCGGCCGCCGCGCCATGAACATCACTGCTGAAGATGCCTACGCCTATGTGGTCTATCAGGTGGGCGCCCTTCAGGCCTCGCTCGCGGTGGAAGGCTTGAAGCTCCATCACATCAAGCCGCATGGCGCGTTCTATTCGGTGTTGAAAGCGAATGAGGAGCTGGCCGAAGCGGTGGCGGAGGGCATTCTCAAGCTGTCTGATGCCCCCATGCTGTACTGGCCCGCACCCACCACCGCCGCGCTGCCCACGGCCTGCAAGAAGCGCGGGATCCGCGTGGTGGGTGAAATCTATCCCGACCTTCAGTACGCCCCGGACGGCGCGCTGGTGATTCAGCGTCACAAACACCTGACCGACGTGGCCTTTGCGGCCTCTCAGGTCGAGTGCTACGTGACCACCGGCAAGGTGCAGGCGATGGACGGCTCGCTGGTCGAGCTCGACGCCGAAAGCCTCTGCATTCACGGCGACGGCCCGAACTGTGTGGAAGTCGCTATCGCTATTCAGGAGCGCTTGAAGGCGCTTGGCTGCAAAATCGCGCCGGTCATGGCCTAGCCCTTAAGGAACTTCACATGAAATTTGGTTTGCTCTTTACCTTCCAACTGCCGCCCGGCTGCGGCATCGGCTGGCACGAACCCTATCAGGACATGCTGCAGTGTCTGCCCCGCGCCGAAGCACTGGGCTATCACTCCATGTATCTCGCCACCCACCACGCGAAGACCGATGGCCTGTGCCCGGGGCCTATCCCCACGCTCGGCGCGGCGGCGGCCGTCACCAAGACGATGAAAATCGGCACGGCGGTGATGCTCACCGCGCTCTATGCGCCGCTCAAACTGGCCGAAGACCTCGCGGTGCTGGATAACATCTCTCAGGGCCGGCTCATTGTGGGCGTGGCGCCGGGCTATGTGGCGGAGGAGTTCGCGGCGCACGGCATTCCGCGCGAAGAGCGCGTGGGGCGGTTTGAAGAAGGGCTCGACCTGATGATCGAGGCCTGGACCAAGGACGAATTCGAATTCAACGGCAAGTACTACAAGGTGCCGCGCACGGTGATGACGCCCAAGCCCTACCAGCGGCCCTATCCGGAGCTGTGGTACGGCGTGTCGGCCAAATCCTCATTGCGTAGAGCGGCGCGTCGCCATGCGATTCAGATCATGTCGCCGCGCTACGGGGTGGAAGAACTCCTCGCGCATTACGCGCCGTATGAAGCCGCCGCCGCCGAGATTGGCTGGACGATTCCGGCCAAGCCCATCATCCGGCAGGTGTTTGTCGGCCCGACCATGCAGGCGGCCGAAGCCATCGCCGCGCCGGCGATCGAGCATCTCTACCGCGAGGTTTACGGCAAGGCGTCTGCCGCCGGCGATCGCAATCTGCGTAACGACGACGGCAGCGTCATCACCGACCACACGCAGGTCAGTTTCGATACCTTCAAGCAGCGCTATATCGTGGGCACGCCGGAGTTTGCGATTGAGGAAATCGCCAAATATCGGGACGGTCTGGGGTGTACGGAAATGGTGTGCTGGATGCACATGCCGGGCATCCGTGGGGCTGACGCGATGGCGTCGGTGGAGCTCTTTGCGCGAGAAGTGATGCCGGCGTTTAACGCGGCCTAAGGTCTTCGGTCCTGCCGCTTTCGCGGCCGGCGGTTGGGGGCACTGCATAGCGCCCCCAACCGTTCCTTCAGTCTGCCTTTGGCGCCTTAGGCGTCCGGCAAATCCAGCACGCCCTTCGCCACGATATTGCGCTGAATCTCGTTGCTACCACCGTAAATGGTGGCCGGACGGGCGTTGTAGAACAGGCTCATGAATTCCACGTCGGTGTCGCCAAAGCTCGCCTTGTCGACCACCGCGCCCTGCGCACCGGCCGCTTCCAGCGTGAGTTCGGTGAGCGCAGCGAAGGTTTCGGTCGCCCAGATCTTGAGCATCGACACATCCGGCCCCAGCGTCTCGCCGCGTTTCACCATGTCGGCGAAGCGGGTGTAGAGGGTTTCGAGATCCACCACATCGAGCTTGAGTTTGGTGAAGCGCTCGAGGAACGCGGCGTCTTCCATCAAGCCCGCGTGCGTCGCGGCTTCGGCCAGCCGCTTCAGCGCGTTCTGGCACTGCTTGGGGCTGCCGAGGAAGATGCGCTCAAACGACAACAGCGCTTTGGCCATCGCCCAGCCCTTGTTCGGTTCGCCCACCAAATCCTTGCGAGGCACCCGCACGTTGTCGAAAAACACTTCGCAGAATTCCTCGTGGCCGGCGAGGTTGCGGATGGGGCGGACCGTGATGCCGGGGCTCTTCATATCGGCCAGCAGGAAGCTGATGCCCGCCTGTTTCTTGGCGTTTTTATCGGTCCGCACCAGCAGGAAGATGTGCGAGGCGTCCTGCGCCAGCGTGGTCCAAATCTTCTGACCGTTGACCACAAAGTCGTCGCCATCGACTACCGCTTCCATGCGCAAGCTGGCGAGGTCGGAGCCGGCGTTGGGTTCTGAGTAGCCCTGGCACCAGATGTACTCGCCTTTGAGGCTAGGCGGCAGCCACTGGGCGCGCTGCTCTTCGGTGCCGTGTTTGATGAGCAGCGGGCCCACCATGATGATGCCCATGTCCGGCGTGCGCGCCACGCCCCAGCGCTCTTGTTCTTCCATGAAGATGAGCAGCTTGGCGGGGGTTAAGCCCATGCCGCCGTATTCGCGCGGCCAGCCCGGTGCGGCCCAGCCGCGCGCCACCAGTTTCATGTACCAGTCGCGGGATTCATGCCAGTGCACGCGGCGTGGCAGGAAGCGCATCTCGGCCGGATATTCCCGTTCAAACCACTGGCGCACGGCGTAGCGGAAGTCGTCGTCCGACAGGCTGTTCCAGTTGCCATCCGCCGGATCCGCGACCGCCGGACGGGCCACTTCGCCCGTGGCTTTGGCGTCGCCCAGCAGCGCGATGCGGCGCGCATGCCAGGCGCTGTTCCCCAGCGCGGCGGCGACGGCCAGCGCGCGATTGAGATACAGGCCCACGTCGCAATCGTCGGTGAAGCCAATGCCGCCGTGCATCTGCACGGCGTCGCGGGTGATGCGCTGGGCCGTTTCACCGGCACGATGTTTGGCGCGGCTGGCGAGGCGAATCTGCTCCGCACGGGTGGTAGCGCTGTCCCAGCCGTGGGTGGCTTCCTTGATGACTGCGCCGCAGATTTGACTGTTGATGTAGAGATTCACCGCGCGGTGTTGCAGGGCCTGGAAGCCGCCAATCTGCTTGCCGAATTGCTCGCGGGTTTTGAGATATTTCAGCGTGATGTTCAGCGTTTCGCGGGACAGACCTTCCAGATAGCTCGCGGCCAGAATGGCGGCGGCATCCAGCGCGCGGTCGAGCGCGGCTTCGGCGTTCGGGCCGCTGCCAATCAGCGCGGCGCGCTCAAGGTTCACGTTCTCAAAGGTGAACGCGGTGAGCTTGGAGCCGTCAGTCAGGGCCTGCGTGCTGCGCGTGATCCCGGCGACATTGGCATCCACCACGAACAGCGCCGGTGCGTCGCCAAGCAGCGCGGGCACCAGCAGATGAGTCGCAGAAGACGCGTGAGTCACGCCAAATTTGCGGCCGTTCAACAAGTGGCCGCTTGGGCTGTCGGTGGCGGTGACAGAACCCCATTCGATGCGGGGGTCGCGGGCCGTGCCCTGCCAGGCGGTGGCCACCAGCGCACTGCCGCTGGCCAGTTGTTCGGCGACGGCGTCGGCTTCGGCGGTTTCGAGTTCGCCCAGCACCAGGGCGGACAGGCCGGCAAATTCGAGCAAGGGTTCCGGCGCGGCGACGCGGCCCAGTTCGTCCAGAATCACCGCCATCGCGCGCAGTCCAAGACCCAGACCGCCGGCGCGCTCGGGCACCAGCAGGGCGGTCCAGCCGAGTTCGGCCATTTCTTCCCAGAGGGCGGTCGAGTAGGCGGGTTCCTGGCCGCGCAGTTTGCGCAGCCGGCTCACCGGCGCCGATTTGGCGCAGAAGGCGCTGGCGCTATCGCGCAGCACGGCTTCATCAAGGGCGTTCTGGTCGGTAGTGGGAACGGATTGCGGAAGGTTCATGGTGTACTCCTTAACCGGCGCGCAGCCGGGCGGCCAGTGTGGCCAGTTCGTCTAGTTTCGGCAGGACCGTTTCGCGGTCTGCAGAGGGTAGGGCAAAGATCAATTCGTGGAAGCCCTGCTGCACATACGTTCGGCATTCGATTTCGTCTTCCGGCGCATAGAACAGGGCAAGCTGCAGGTCTTCGAAGGGTCGCCCGCGTTTGGCGCAGGCTTCCCGCAGGCGGGCCAGATCCTCCCCGTTGCCGCGGCCCCGGATCGGCATCCAGCCGTCGGCGTACTCGGCGACGCGGTCGGGCACATAGCGCGAGTTGGCGCCCAGCCAGATCGGCGGGCCGCCGGCTTGCGCCGGTTTGGGGAAAGACCACATCGGGCCAAAGTGGGTGAATTCGCCGTGGAATTCGGCTTCTTCGTTGCGCCAGATCGTGCGCAACGCCTGTACTCGTTCGCGTAACACGGCCCAGCGCTGGGCGTAGGGCGTGCCGTGGTTCGCCATTTCTTCTTCGTTCCAGCCGGCCCCGACGCCCAACACCACGCGGCCGCCGGAGAGGTGGTCGAGCGTGGCGATGGTTTTGGCGAGCACGATGGGGTCGTGTTCGGTCAGCAGGCAGATGCCGGTGCCGAGCCGAATGCGGGTGGTGACGGCGGCCGCCATCGCCAGCGCAATGAAGGGGTCGCAGGTGCGGCGATAGGGTTCGGGCAGAATGCCGCCGTCAAAAAACGGCGAGCGCGAAGTCACGGGCAAATGGGTGTGTTCCGGGAAAAACACCCCGTCCAGCCCGCGCGTTTCTACCGCCACCGCCAGTTCGGCGGGCGTGATGCTGCGGTCGGTAGAAAATTGAATGACGGTGCAACGAATCACGGCTTTATCCGCTGGCCAGAAGAGGCGCAATGGTAACCCACTGCGACCCCTTGGCGGCAGTCGCGTGCGCGGCTAGCGCGGGTCCATTTCTTCCAGCGCGGCCAGCGATTCCGGCAAAATCTGACCGCCATCAATCACCATGCCCTGTCCCGTGATATACGCCGCTTCATCGGACGCAAAAAAGAGCGCCGCGTTGGCGATGTCTTCCACCGAGCCCAGGCGCCGCATCGGCACCGAGGCCGCCATCTTCTGGATGTATTCCGGCCCCATGTCGTGTAAGCCCTCGGTGAAGATATTGCCCGGCATCACCGCGTTGACCGTGATGTGCCAGGGCGCGAGTTCAATGGCGGCCGTGCGCATAAAACCCAGCTGCCCGGCTTTGCTCGCGCCGTAGTGCGACCAGCCCGGATAGCCGGTAATCGGGCCGGTGATTGACGACGTGAGGATGATGCGGCCCTTGCCCGCCGCCTTCATCGCCGGCAGACAGGCCGAGACCGACAGGAAGTTGCCTTTGAGATTGGTGCCGATGACCAGATCAAAATCGGCCTCGGTCATCGCGCCCAGCTTGGCGGCGGGGAAAATGCCGGCGTTGGCGCAGAGGATGTCGATACCGCCAAAGGCCGCGACCGCCGCGGCCGCCATGGCCTCTGCTTCGGCCTGTTTCGACACATCGGCGACGCAAGCCTGCGCGATGCCGCCGGCGGCGGTGATTTCGGCCACTACCGTTTCGGCCTCGGCCAGCTTGCGCGACACCACCAGCACCTTGCAGCCGGCGCGCGCAAAGCGCAGCGCGATGCCGCGACCTATGCCTTTGCTGGCGCCGGTAACAATCACGCTGCGACCTTCTAGCGATGCAAACATAACAATCTCCTCTGCGTAACGAATCGAATTCAGGCGGGTTGGGCCAGCAGCGCGCGGGCGAGTTGCACGGTGCCGGCGGTGTAGGCGCTGCCCAGTTCGCGCGCGAAAGGCACTTCGGCGTGGGAGGCAATCCAGGCGGTAAGCAAAATCCGCCGCAACATCACAAAGATTGGAATCATCGCGGCGTCTTCGGCGTCGAGCGGGGCGACCTCGCGATAACCCGCCGTCCAGGCCTCGATGAGGGCAGGAATCACCGGCTCGTGCTCGATGAAGCTCACCGCGGCGGCGAAGTCGTACACAAACCACGACAGCCCGCAGTCGTCGAAATCGATCACGCGCAGCGACTCACCGTCGACCAGCAGATTTGCCAGCCGCAAATCGGCATGCACCAGCCCAAAGCGCTCGGGGCCGTTGCCATAGACCGCGAGCTTGGCCGCGATCACGGCCAGCGCCTGCTCGATTACCGCCTCGCCGGCGGCGTCCAGTCCAAGGCCGGCGCGCCACGATCCCCAGTAGCCCTGCGGGCCCACCATGGCGTCGAAATCCCAGCGCTTACGCACAAAACCGGACGGTTTGGGCCAGCGCCGCGCGTGCGCGTGCATGCGGGCGGTGAGGCCGCCGAGTTGGCGAAACCAGTAGGCAAGGTCGTCGGTCTGCGCGGGTTCCTTGCCGCTCAGAAACTCAAAGGCCACGGCTTCGCGTGCGGGAAACCCGGCGGGCGACGCCAAGGTTTGCACGCGCTGCCCGTCGACCCCCGCCACAGGCGGCGCGGTGGCGACGATGCCGTCGGTGCGGAGTGCGTCAATCCACGCCAGCTCCGACTGGATTTCGGCCACCGAGGAATAGCCCAGCCGATGCACGCGCAGCACGAGATCGGCGCCGGTGCTGGCGTCCTGCAGGCGAAAAGTGGCGTTCTCAGACAGATTCAGCAGGGTGATGGTGGTCTGCGCGGAGAGTCCCCAGCGCGCCAGACCCGCACTCACCATTGCCTGCAAATCGGCCACGACCTCGGCGCTGTACTCAGTCGACATTACTCGGCCTCGCCCGGCAGATAGCCCAGCACATCGCGGGTCGCCATTACGTTGCAGTAGATGAGATTCATGATCTCCAGCTCCGCCCGGTGCAAGGTGTCGCTGCCGGCCGCGCAGGCGTCTTCCGCCACCAGCACAAAAAAGCTTTCGTCGGCGAGGCTGCGCACCGTGGAGGCCACGCACTGGTCGGTGAAGATGCCACAGCACACCACGTGGGTGATGCCGAGATTGGTGAGGATGAGGCGCAGGTTGGTGCCGGTGAGCGCGCTGTCGGTGGTTTTGGTCACCACAATCTCGTCGCCCACCGGGGCGATAGCCGGCGCGATCTGCGATTCCCAGTCGTTTTTCGGCAATAGCAGGTTATTCCAGCCCGGCAGTTTCTGGCTTAAGGAACGGTCGCGGCCATCCTGGGTGTGGCAGGCGATGCGCGCATGCAGCACTTCCAGCCCCCGGCCGCGAAACGCGGCCTGCAGGCGTTCGATATTGGGCAGCACCAGCGTTTGCATGCGCTCGTGGAAGGGCGTCCAGGCGTCGAAGCTGGCTTTGCCGACAGCGTCCAGCGTCAGCGGATCGGGGCGCGCCAGATAAACGTTCTGCACGTCGATCACCAGCAGGGCCACTTTGCCCGCCAGCAGTTCGGGATCTTCAGGGGCGGGTGCGTCTGCGTAGTAAAACGAGCGGAAGGCGGTTTTCCATGCGGGCTGGTTCATTGGGATCTCGCTTTCTGGGGCTGCGCCTCGAGGGCTAAAAAGTGTCGGCACGCGGACCGGGTGCTTGTTAGAGTGCAGGCGTTGTTTTGCCGCGTATTGCCATGACCAAGTCCAAACCCATCGCCGCCACTCGTCTCAAGCTGTCCAAGAACGCCCGCCACCAACGCATTGTTCAGGCCTTGCAGGACGGGCCCACGCTGCGCGTGCTGGAACTTGCGGCCGGGCTTGGCGTGTCGACCGAAACTATCCGCCGCGATCTGGACGAATTGAGCCGCGGGGGATTCATCAACCGGACTTACGGCGGCGCGGTGCGGCCCTTCGGCCCTGAGCCCACGCTGCATGAACGCCACCAGCTGCTGGTGGCCGAACGCGAGGCGATCGCCCAGGTCGCGATCGAGCCCATCAAAGACGGCGAGATTGTGTTGCTCGGCGGCGGCGCGACCACCACGCACGTGGCGCGGCGACTGGCAGCGGCGCGGCGCAGCCTCAAAGTGATTACCGATTCGCTCGCCGTGGCGTCTGCCCTGGCGAGCAACGCGGGTCTGGAAGTCATGCTCTGTCCGGGGCGTTTCCATGGCAGCGAGCAGTGCGTGTATGGGGGACAGACGATTGATTATCTCGGGCGTCTGTTTGCCAATCACGCGGTGCTGGGCGCCACGGGGCTGACCGTCGACGGCCCCAACGACGCCGAGATCGAAGTGGCCGCCACCTATCGCGCGATGGCGGCGCGGGCTTCGGCGGTGACCATCGTGGCCGATCACAGCAAGTTCGATCGCGCCGCCATTTCGGTCTACGCCAGTTGGTCTGATGTCTCCCGACTGGTCACCGACCGCCAGCCCAACGGCCCATTGCGGGCGGCACTCGAACGCGCTGGCGTCAACATCGCGATGGTCTAGGCAAGGCCGAGGGGGCACGGGGCGGCGGCGCTTCAGTGTCCCAGCGCCGAGAGGGTGTCGGCGGTGGCGTGGATCAGGGTGTCGACGTGCGCGCGTGACAGACACAGCGGCGGTCGGAGTTTGAGCACATTCCCGTACGGTCCGGCGGCGCCAATCAGCACCTGACGCTGCCGCAGGCCGTTCATCAGGGCGCTGGTGAGCGCGGGGTCCGGGGTTTTGAGCTGCGGGTCGGTCACAATTTCAACCGCGTTATAGAGCCCGGCGCCGCGCACATCGCCCAGACACGGATAGCGCACCGCGAGTTCGCGCAGGCCTTGCCGCAGATAGGCCCCGACCTGTTCCGCATTCGCCATCAGGCCCTCGTTTTCGATGACCTCCAGCACCGCCATCCCGGCCGCCGCCGCCACCGGCGTTCCACCGAAAGTATTGAAGTAGCCCACTTCCTCGCAGAGCGCGGTGAGGATCTCCGGGCGCGTGACCACGCCGCCCATCGGATAACCATTCCCCATCGGCTTGCCCATGGTGACGATATCCGGCACCACGCCATGGCGGGCAAACCCCCAGACCTGGGTGCCGGTGCGGCCAAAACCGGGCTGCACTTCGTCGGCAATAAAGAGACCGCCGTGGCGCTTGGTGAGGCTGACCGCCTCCGCCAGAAAACCCGGCGGATCGGCATACACGCCGTCGCTCGAGAAGATGGAATCGACCAGTAGCGCCGCCACGCCAAAGCCGTGGTGTTCAAGGTCTAGTGCCGCTGCGCTGACGTCCGCCGCAAAGCGTGCGGCAAGCTCGCCGGACGGCACCCGGTAGGAGTCCGGCGTGCGCACCAGTCGCACATGCGGGGCTTTCGTACCGGTTTTGGCGGACGTGGGCGAGACATCGGTCACGGCGGCGGTGTTCCCGTGATAGGCCCCGGCGCTCACGATAACGCCCCGGTGTCCGGTGAACTGGCTGGCCAGACGCAGCGCCAGATCGTTGCTTTCGCTGCCGGTGCAGGTGAGCGTGAGATTGCTCAAGCCCGCCGGAAAAGTAGCGAGCAAGCGTTCTGCGTAGGCGTGCATGCCGCGATGCAGATACCGGCTGTGGATATTGAGTTGGGTGAGTTGGCGGGCGATCGCGGCGGTCACATGCGGATGGCAGTGCCCGACCGACGGCACGTTGTTATAGAAATCGACGTATTCCCGACCTTGGGCGTCCCGCATCGTCGCGCCCTGCGCGCTCACCATTTCGATGGGCGTGTCGTAGAACAGCACCGAGGCCGCGCCCATGACGGCATTGCGCGTCTCGACCAGCGGCCGCACTTC
>CANFVX010000092.1 GCA_947450495.1 Gammaproteobacteria bacterium | reverse complement strand
CGCAGCCAACACGCGCTGAAAAGTCACGGGGTCGGGCGTGGTGTTGGGCCCCTGCTCGAGCGCATCAAGCGGGCCGTAGCCCAGAGTGCCAAAGTAGCCGCTGCGGCCAAACAGCGCTCGCTGCGCCTGCGCACAAAGATGCGCCGTTGTCGTTTTGCCATTGGTGCCGGTGATGGCAATCAGATGCATGCCACGCGCGGGTTCCTGATAGAACCGGCTGGCGATCAATGCGACACGCTGACGCAGTTGGGGGATACCCAGGACGGGGATCGAAAGTCGCGGCAGCACGTCTGCCTGCTCTACCAGTACGGCAGCGGCGCCTGCCGCTTCGGCGTCCTTGATATAGCGGACGCCGTCTTCATGCGTCCCGCTATAGGCCAGAAAACAATCGCCGGGGCGCACCCGCCGACTATCAATCGCAAGCCCGGCAATTTCGCAGTCGACGGCCAGCGGGCGCGAAGCCAGGCCGCGGAGTAAATCCGATAACTGTCGAGGCGATGATTGCACAGCGACCATCATGGATTTTGCGCGGCGATCTGGTTGGTCGGCTGCGTCCACGCGGCAAAACGCGGGGGCACTGTGCCGCGGTCTTCTGGACGATCTGGCGTGAGATTGAGAATACGCGCCGCTTCCTGCATCACGGTAGAGAACACCGGGGCAGCCACCAGCCCGCCGTAATATTCCGAACCCTGCGGGTTGTCGATCACCACGACGCCAATCAGTTTGGGCGCATTGGCGGGCAAAAAGCCGGCGAACAACGACCGGTAACTCTTTTCCTCGTAGCCTTTAGAACCGTTGTTGCGTCGGGTCGTCCCTGTTTTGCCGGCGACGGTGTAACCGGGCACTGCCGCCGCTTCTGCGGTACCGCCTTTTTCGATGACGGTCTTCATCATTTCGCGCACAGCAATCGCCGTCTGCTCGGAAATGACCCGCGTCCCTTCCGGCACAGTGCTTTGTTTGACCACGGAAACCGGCCGCAACAGCCCGCCGCTCGCAAATACCCCATAGGCGCGCGCCAGCTGCACCGCCGTGATGTTGGTGTGATAGCCGAAGGCGAGCGTGACGCGATCGGCCGCGCCCCAGTCGCGATACGACTCCAGCTGCCCGGGTGTTTCGCCCGGCAGGTCGATGCCGCTGGATTGACCAAAGCCGGCGCGATTGAGCACGCCCCAGAACAGATCAGGCTCAATCGCCAGAGCGATTTTCGTGACCCCCACGTTGCTGGATTTTTGAATGACCTGAGACACCGAGAGCATGCCGGCACGATGCGAATCGGTGACCGTGACGGTGCCCGCGCGCATTTGGCCGCCCTGAGTATCGATCATCGTGGTCGGCTTGAACCGGCCCGACTCCAGACCCGCGGCCACCGTAAAGGGCTTGATGGTGGAGCCGGGTTCGAACAAGTCGGTCACCGTGCGGTTACGGAAGTTTTCCCGCTTGGCGTCGGCCCGGTTGTTGGGGTTATAGGACGGAGCGTTGACCATCGCGAGGATTTCGCCGGTCTCGGCATCAAGCACCACCATCACTCCGCTGTCGGCGTTATGTTTTTGAACCGCAGCCTTAAGTTCGCGATAGGCCACGTACTGGAGACGGCGGTCGATACTCAGCGCCAAATCCTTGCCCGGTTGCACATCGCTGATGCGCTCGACGTGCTCCACCACTCGCCCCAAGCGGTCGCGAATCACGAGGTCTTCGCCTTTGGTGCCGCGCAGGGTTGAGTCGAAGCTGAGTTCAACGCCTTCCTGCCCACGGTCATCCACATTCGTGAAGCCGAGGATATGGGCAGTGACTTCGCCCGAGGGGTAATAGCGCCGGTATTCGTCGATGAGATTCACGCCGGGGATTCCGGCGGCCTTCAGGGTGACGGCCACATCGGGACTGATATGACGCTTGAGATAGAAAAAGGACCGCTGCGCGCGGGGCAGCAATATCGCGTCGAGATAATCCGGAGAGAGGTCAAGAATCTTCCCCAGTTCGTTCCATCGGTCGCGGTGTTTTACGAGTTCTGAAGGGTTGACCGCCACCGAATTGACCGGCGTGCTAATCGCCAGCGGCTCCCCGTTACGGTCGGTCACCATGCCTCGGTGTGCATCCGTGGGGAGTTTGACCTCGTAGCGCTCCTGACCTTTGTCTTCCAGAAAATCCCGCTCACTCAGCTGAAGATTGATCGCGTGCCAGCTCAACAACACGGCCGTGCAGCAGAACGTGAACAGCACAAAAGCCCGTCGGGAGAAATTGAAATAAGCACGCACGCGCTGCGCCCGCGCGGCCAGCCAGCTTCCTGCTTTCATGGATAAACCCTCATCAACTGTCCGGTGTTGGGCGGTGTCATATTCAGTTTCGTGCGAGCGATGGCTTCAACCCGCAAGTGGGCGCCAGCAGTCCCCTGTTCGAGCAGTAACTGGCTGCGCTCCTGGTCGAGTTCATCTTGCTGATGCCGGAGGTGATGCAATTCCATGTACAGCTGCTTGTGCTGGTAACGAACCACCACGAGATGCACTGCCGTCGCAAAAATCAGAGCGAACAAGAAAGCCGAGCCGGCAATCGCCTTCATGCCACTCGCTCCAGCACGCGCAGCCGCGCGCTACGGGCACGAGGGTTCGCATCGCATTCGGCCTCGGCGGGATAAAAGGGTTTGCGGCTCACCAACCGAAACCGGCGCGGGTCGGTGCTGGGGGGCTCAGGCTCGCGCGCGGAATCGCGGAAATAGCGCTTAACGATGCGGTCTTCCAGCGAATGAAACGCGATTGCGCACAAGCGCCCGGCGGGTGCCAGTGCCGCTTTGAGCTGCGGCAAGCCACGTTCGATCTCGCCTAACTCGTCGTTGATGAGAATCCGTAAGGCCTGAAACGTGCGAGTCGCCGGGTGAATCCGCTCCCCGCTACGCGGCACTGCGCTGGCGACTACGGCCGCCAGACGAGCGGTGGTTTGGATGGGCTCGCGCTCACGCTCATTGCAAATCCGCCAGGCGACCCGGCGCGCGTGTCGCTCTTCGCCGTATTCGCGCAAACACCGCTCAATGTCGTGTTGCTCGGCACGGGCCAGCCACTGCATCACCGATTCGCCGGTGGTCTGATCCATCCGCATATCGAGAGGGCCGTCGGCCTGAAAACTGAAGCCGCGTTCAGCGATATTGAGCTGGGGCGACGACACACCGAAGTCGAGCAAGATGCCATCAAACCCGCCGGCCTCGCCTTGTTGCGCAAGCAGGGGCGCAATCATCGAGAATCTGGCCTGGGTGAACTGAAAGCGTGGGTCGGATTGGAGCGCCTGCGCTGACCCGAAAGCCGCGACATCGCGGTCGACCGCGAAGAGCCGCCCGGCAGGTCCGAGATGCGCGAGGATTTGCTGCGAGTGCCCGCCGCGCCCAAAGGTGCAATCGAGATAGGTGCCATCGGCCCTGATCGAAAGTTGCTCCAGCACTTCGTGAAGCAGAACGGGAATATGGGCATCCGCTTCCACCGCTACAACGACAGCGAAGCGAGGACGGTGGAGGTTGGCGTGCCGCCGGACGACACTTCCTGCAGCCACTCGGAGCGGCGACGCTGCCACGAAGCCTCGTCCCACAATTCAAGTTTGTTGCCCTGCCCCAGCACTACGGTCTTACGGTCAATGTTGACCAGTTCCCGCAACTCCTGCGGCACTAGCACCCGTCCTTGGGCATCAAGCGGGCAGTCTGTCGCGTGCCCGAGCACCACGCGCTTGGCCATGCGGGCTTCGGGGTCGGCGGCGGGAAGTGCGTGGAGTTTGGTATCGATGCCTTCCCATTCAGGAAGCGGATAGGCCCAGATGCAGCGGTCCCATGGGCTGATGGTCATGATGAGGGTGTCGATGTTGCTCGCGGACAGCAGTTCGCGAAAGCGCACCGGCACCGCCAGTCGCCCCTTCACATCGATCGATACTGCGTTGAAACCCCGAAACATTTCGCGCTACTCGCCACCCTCTGGCGGGGTTCGATTCGCTCGCTTTTGACCCTTCAAAACCGTTGCTTTGAAGGCCGAAACGACCGCCATTCCCCACTAAAACCCACTATTCCCCACGAAGGGCACTATAGGAATGCGTTTGGAAAAGTGTCAAGGAATGAATGGGTTTTTCTTGCTTTGCGAACAGCGACTTAGCGAAACATCGAAGATGCGGGGAAAGCCACCAAAATGGGTGAAAAATTTACCCGTAAAAGATCATGGCACTAGTACTAAAACTTAAGAAACGACATGAGGTGTTGGCGGAAGATGAGAGGAGGCGAGTCGGTCGATAAGCCGGGTTCTGTCACGCCCAAAGAGCGCTGACGGCCATTCATCTGGGACGTTCGTCACCGAACGCCTCAAGCAACCTACCCGGAAGCCCACGCGGACCGCGCTTTACCGCTCGAAGCGGCTTGCTTCCCTATTTGGTCTTGCTCCGGATGGGGTTTACCCTGCCACCGGCGTTGACCGGCGCGGTGCGCTCTTACCGCACCATTTCACCCTTACCTTCGACCTTGCGGCCGCTGGCGGTATATTTTCTGTGGCACTTTCCGTGGGCTCACGCCCCCCAGGCGTTACCTGGCATCCTGTCCTGTGGAGCCCGGACTTTCCTCCAGAGCGCACCAGAAGTGTGCTCCAGCGACCGTCTGACCGACTCGCCAACCCGAGTATCCCCCGCAGGTCCCGGAAAGGAAAGTTAGCGTTTCAAGCATTGGGCTCGTCCTGCAAGGCAAAGGTGTAGACCTCATTGCGAGGGCGGCCAAGAATCTTGGCCGTGAGATCGATGGCGGTGCGCCGAGAGACCTCAGTGCTCAGCAGCGCCAATACGCGTCCGATTTCCCTCGCATCGGCTACTTCCTCAGGCGCCGGACCAACGAGGAGCACAAACTCACCGGCATCGCCGAACGGATCGGCGGCAATTGCCGCCTCAATTTCGGCCAGATTTCCACGGTAGTGGGTTTCATGCAGCTTGGTGAGTTCCCGACACACACAAGCACGCCGGCTGTCGCCAAAAACCTCGCGCATGATCCTGAGCGTCTGCTTCGCCCGGCGCGGCGACTCATAGAAGATAAGCGTTCTGGTGTTACTCGCCAGAGCAGACAGGCGCGAACGCGCCGCCTGCTCGCGGGGTGGCAAAAAGCCCTCATAGATGAAGCGATCGGTTGGCAATCCGGAGACGCAAAGGGCGGTCAGGGCCGCATTAGCGCCCGGGATGGCGCGCACCGGAACACCTTCTGACAAGGCGGCCTGCACCAGCGGGAATCCCGGGTCCGAGATAAGCGGGGTACCGGCATCGCTGACCAAAGCCATCGACAATTGCTCCTGACGCAGCCGCAAGATCAGGCCGGAGGCGATAGAACGCTCATTGTGCTCATGCAAGGCCTGCGATTTGCGGGAGATCCCATAGTGATCCAGCAAGCCCAGAGTATTACGAGTGTCTTCTGCGAAGAGCAAATCGCACTCGGCGAGCACTCCCAGAGCGCGCAAGCTGATATCCCCGAGATTGCCAATAGGGGTCGCGACGAGATACAAGCAAGGTCGCTCGATTGTTACACTGCTTGCCGGATTCGGTAGAAATGGCGACATAGTGATGGTCAAGGCTTCCTTCTGCGAACGACGATGGGGTTTGAGCCTGCTCATTATCATCGCCGGCTGTTCACAACCTCAACCGGCACCATCACCCAAACCCGAGACTATCGTCAGCGCGCCTGGCCCGGACGACCTCCTGAGCAGCAACGACTTCGCCGCCGCCGTGAGTGAACTCTCGCGCCGCGCGGCGGCAAGTAGCGAACCGCAAGCGAGCCGGCTGCGCCTTGAAGAGGCGCTGTTGGCGACAGATTTGGGCGACAACTCAAGCTTCGTCGCGCCGGCCGATACCGACCCCAATCTTCAGGGTCTGTTCGAGGCTCTGAAAGCACTCGCCCGCAACGATGCGTCGACCGCTGCGAGGACACTCAATACCTTACATACCGCCGGCTTCACTGCTTATGAACGCGGGCTATACCTGCGAACTCTGGGTGGGGCGCAAGTTCGCAATAACGAGTTCATTCCAGCCGCCGTCAACTTAACGCAGGCCGAACTTTATCCTCTGCCGCCTAATCGGCGCGCGGAACTCACAGCCACCATCTGGCAGGCACTCAACGGTGCAGGCGCCGCGTCGCTGCGGGAGAAGATCAAGCCTCAGGCGCCCAACGGCGCGGCCTGGCTGGCCCTGTTGGATATCGCAGGCCCCGCGTCGCTCAAGTCGCCAGACTTCCCCGCCCGCCTCGCCGCCTGGCAAAGCAGCTACCCGCAGCATCCAGCTCAAACGCTTTTAGTGGATGAGCTGCTTGAGCAACACGAGCAATTCGGCACGCCCTCGCTTGCGGCGCCGAAGCGGATTGCGTTGCTGTTGCCTTTTGAGGGACCCCTTGCGAGCGCCTCCTCGGCGATTCGCGACGGTTTTCTCGCCGCCCGCTTTGAAACGCCGCCCCCCCAGCAGCCGGCCGACGTTGTGACCTACGACACCGCAAACAAAGGCATCAGCGAAGTCATGGACCGGGCGATCGCTGACGGGGCGGAATTTGTCGTCGGCCCGCTTGATAAGCAGTCGGTAGAGGTACTGAAGGGGCGCACCAACCTGCCGGTGCCGGTGCTGGCGCTCAACGCGACCGACGCGCCGGCCCAGGGTCGAATGCCGTTTTATCAGTTCGGATTACGGCCCGAGGATGAGATCATCGACGCGGCCGATCGCGCGTGGCGAGAAGGTCGGCGGCGGGCCGTCCTGATCGTGCCCAATACGGAATTGGGGACGCGTTTGATGACAGCCTTTAACGCCCGGTGGGAGAGCTTCGGCGGCGCGGTCATCGCAACCGCGCGCTTTAACAGAAACGTCGGCTCTTATGAAAAGACCGTGCAGCAGGTATTTGGCCTCAGCGAAAGTCAGGGCCGAGCAGGAGCCTTGCGCAAGCTCCTGCGGCGAGAGATTGCCTTCGACACGCAGCGCCGCGACGATGTAGATGCCGTTGTCATGGCAGCACTACCGGTAGATGCCAGACAAATCTTGCCGCAGTTCCGATTCTTCGGCGCCGACAACGTGCCCGTCTACGCGACCTCAATGGTCTACTCGGGCGCGCTGGATGCCCGTGCCGACAAAGATTTGGACGGCGTCATGTTTGGAGAGTCAGTTTGGGCACTCGAGGGTGCACAAGACCCGCTCCGGGCAATCACATTACGCTATTGGAAACTGCCAACCGCGCAGGATCGCTTCATGGGCTTTGGTGTCGATTCATGGCGCATGGTCTCGCAGCTGGGAGCGTTGCAGAGGCAGCCGGGGCAACGCGTTCGCGGTGCGACCGGAGAGCTCTCGGTGGACGACAAGGGATTCGTTCATCGGAATCTGGTTTGGGCGCGATTCGTCAACGGCGCGCCGAAACTCCTCGACTGAGCAGATTCCTGTGCTCACTCGCCTCAGCACTGTCTTGCGAGGGAAACATTACGAAGCCCTTGCCGAACGTTGGTTGTCGGCACAGGGGCTGATCACTGTCGCGCGCAACTTCAATGTGAGGGGCGGTGAACTAGACCTGGTGATGAGCGAGGGTTCTACGGTGGTTTTTGTTGAAGTTCGCTTTCGCAAAAGTGGGCGCTTCGTCGGTGCTCTAGAGAGTGTCACCCCCACCAAACAGGCGCGGGTGGCGCACGCCGCAGCAGTCTGGTTACAGCAAAATCCAGCGCTTGCGGAACGCGCGTGCCGTTTCGACGTCCTAGGGATAGAAGGTGTCGGCGAACGTCCGCGCATCTCATGGATCAAAGATGCGTTTACGGCATAATCGGTCGGGATTTAGAAAGCGGTTCTATTGCTGATGGAATATTCAGAATCTCGTGTTGTCGAAATCTTTGAGCAAAGCGCGGCGTTAAAAAATGCATGTCGCGCCTTGCTCGCCCCGTTTATCGCAGGGGCTGCCGCCATCATGATCGACGCGCTCGATCGGGGAGGAAAAATTCTCTGTTGCGGCAACGGCGGTTCGGCTGCGGATTCGCAACATTTTTCCTCTGAGCTTCTCAATCGATTCGAACGCGAGCGGCGCGAACTGGCAGCCATCGCCTTGACCACCGACGCCTCAACGGTGACGTCGATCGGTAACGATTACGACTTCTCTGAAATTTTCGCCAAGCAGATTCGGGCGCTCGGACGCGAAGGTGACGTGCTGTTGGCGTTTTCGACCAGCGGCAAGTCGCCCAACGTGCTCAAGGCCATCTCGGCGGCGCAAGGGCGCGGCATGCGCGTTGTGCTAATGAGCGGCCGCGACGGCGGCCCGGCGGGGCAACTGATGCGGCACAATGATGTAGAGATAAGGGTGCCTAGCAATGTCACCGCGCGGATTCAGGAAATCCACCTCACCACCATCCACTGTCTGTGCGAGCTTATCGATCGACACGTCAT
This sequence comes from Gammaproteobacteria bacterium, assembly GCA_947450495.1. Classification (GTDB taxonomy): domain Bacteria; phylum Pseudomonadota; class Gammaproteobacteria. The sequence continues at coordinate 1,984 of CANFVX010000092.1, read as the reverse complement.
CGATCTCGCCTGACCTTTTCGAAAGGACGCTGCAAATGAAAAAACGGCTTTTGCTGACACTGATGCTGGTGGCACCAACGACCTTGGTAGGGGGCTGCGCGGCGGTCGTCGCGGGCAGCGCGGTCACCGGCGTCGCCATGATCTCCGACCGTCGCACCACCGGCACGATCATCGATGACCGGATGATCGAATCCCGGTCGAGCGAGTTCTTCGGCGCTGACGGCGCCATTGCCCAGCAGGCACACCTTAATGTGAGCAGCTACAACGGCATGGTGTTGTTGGTGGGGCAAACGCCGACGGAGGAGATGCGGCAGCGGGCGGGCGATTACGTCTCGCGAGTGGCCAAAGTCCGCCATGTCTATAACGAAGTGACGGTCGAGGACCCTATTCCATCGCTGGACCGAACCAACGACGGATTGATTACCACCAAGGTGAAAAGCAAGTTGTTCACCATCAAGGATCTGAACTCCAGCGACATTTCAGTCACGACCGAAAATGGGGTCGTCTATTTGATGGGGCTGCTTGACCAGTCGACCGGCGATGCGGTGGGTCAGGAAGTTGCCGGCGTTTCTGGCGTCCGCAAAGTCGTGAAGCTGTTTGAGGCCCCGCAGGCACTCAGTGGTGCTGCGAGCAAATAACTCAGGCGGGTAGCGGTCGTGGCTACCGCGACTTCTATTTCACGCGTCTTAGATGGGAGCCCTTGGGCGGCGTCGCCGGTCCGGGGCTAGGATCTTTCGGCGGCTCTTCGGTGGCCGCTTGGGCGGTAATCGTGGCCGCATCTTCTTCAGGCAAACTCATGCCCTGACCCGTTTCTCGCGCATAAATCATGCGGGCAGAGCCAACCGGTACCAGAATCTCTTGGGGGACTCCACCGAAGCGGGCGCTGAAGGAGATGAAGTCGTTGCGCATCATGAGATCGCGCACGGCGCTTGGGGCAAGGTTGAGCACAATCGAATTGTCTTTGACGAACTGCACTGGCACGCGCACGCGGCTATCGCGTGTATCGACGAGCAGATGTGGGGTCATACCGTTATCGACAATCCACTCATACAGGGCGCGTAGCAAATAGGGATTGCTCGAGGTCATGCAGGCTTCATCAGACTGGCGACCGTGGTGTTCAGGCCACGCTCCCAAGTGGAAAGACTGGCCTTGAAGGCATCACGCCCGAAGAGTGATTCCGCGTAGCGAGCCAACGGCTTCGCCTGCGGCTCGAGTTGAATGCCGAAATGCGGCAAACGCCACAACAGCGGAGCCACACAACAATCCACCAGCGAGTATTCATCGGACATGAAGAATTTGCGATGCGCGAAAATGGGCGCAATGGCGTGGAGGTTGTCGCGGATGACGCGAGTGGCCTCCTTCACCTGAGCCTTCGTGGCGCCAGAGAGCGCGTCCGCCACATCGAGTAGCTCGCGTGACACGCGGCGTCTGAACTGACGGTTACTCGCGCGCGAAATGGGATCGGTCGGCATCAGCGGCGGGTGCGGGTAACGCTCATCGAGATACTCGAGCATTATCGGCGGATCATAGAGCACCAAATCACGGTCGAGGAGCGTGAGGATTTGGTGATAGGGATTAAGGTCGTTCAGGTCTTCCGGACGATTCTGGGGCGTGACGTAAATGATTTCGGCCTTAAGGGCTTTTTCGGCCAAGACAAGCCTAACCGCGTGCCCGGCTAAATCGGCGGCGTCCACATACAAGGTGAGCCCATTCCGCCGATTTGTCGCAACCGTCATCTCAATGTACGTCTTTCCAGTATTCCTTCTTCAAAGCATAAGCAGCCAGGAAGAAGATAAACAGGAAGCCGATCACTTTAATACCCAGCGCGTATCGCACGAGCTTAGCCGGCTCGCCGACGTAGACCAGGAAGTTGACCAAGTCCCGCGTCGTGCGCTGATAGTCGACTTCGGACAGGGTTCCGGGACGGACGGTCTCGAACTTCTCAAAGACCTGAACCGTAGCGCCCTCAGGCGTGGTCTCGCTT
>CANFVX010000091.1 GCA_947450495.1 Gammaproteobacteria bacterium | reverse complement strand
CCATCCTCCGGCACGATTTGCATCAAGACCTCAGCGGGATTCACCACCGCGCCGGTTGCGTGCAGGGCCAGCGCCTGCACCCGACCGGCAACCGGGGCATAAAGCGTCAAGCGATCCCGTTGCGTGCGGGCCTTAACCACCGCGGCCTGCAGCGCCAGCAGCCGTTCTTCCACCTCTGCCAACTCCCCTTGCCACCGCCGCGTGAACTCGGCGCGAGTCGCTTGCCTGCGCGCGTTCAGCCCGGCCAAGGCGGCTTGCGCCTCGCCCCGCTGCCCGTCCAGTGCCGCCAGCGACTGCACCAGCGCCAGACGATCCCGCTCGCGTTGGAGATATTGCACGCGCGGGACCACGCCGCGTGCCTGCAAGCTGGCGAGCGCGCGGGTCTCCTCCACCAGCAGCGCGAGACTTTGTTGCTGAGCCCGCGTTTCCCGCGCGGTGGCCACGAGCCGACTCTGCTGCTGCCATTGTTCGTTGGCGAGTGCTGAGAGTGCGGATTGGAAGGCGAGCCACTCGGCGGCGAGGCGCGTCTGCGTGTCTTTATCCGGCGCCCCTTGAGACGCAGTCTGCGCAGGCGAGCCACGCTCACTGTGCGCGGCGCGCAGCAGCGCCCGCAGCCGCCATTCGTCTTGCGCCAGACGCCGCCCGGTGTCCTGCAGTTGGCGTAGCTCCGCGTCCGCGATCGTGGCATCCAGCGTGAGCAGCGGCTGCCCCGCCAGCACCCGCTCGCCCTCTTCTACCCACAGTTCACTGACCACGCCGGGCATTAGCGACTGAATCGATTTGTTCTGCCCCACTACCACCACCTTGCCCGGCGCGCTCGCGAGGATTTCGATTCGGCTCAGCCACGCCCACAACAACAGGCCCAGGCACAGTCCGCACAGCGCGAACATCAGGACGCGTGCGATCCCTAAGGCCGGGGTCTGCGCCAACGCCGCCGCGGGCGCTGAAAAATCCCGCCACAGGGCTGGCCTCGTGTAACGCGCCCACTTCAAGCGGCGAAGCCTGCCGCACCACGCGCCTGCAAGGCCCACAGCCGTGCGTAGGCCCCGCCGCGCGCCACCAATTCGGGATGCGTTCCCTGCTCAAGAATCTGCCCTTCATCCAGCACCAGAATGCGATCTGCCCGACACACTGCGCTCAGGCGATGGGCAATCAGCAGCACCGTTCTGCCGCGCGCAATCTGCCGCAGGTTCTGGTTGATGATCTGTTCGGTGTCGTAATCGAGTGCCGAGGTCGCCTCGTCGAGAATCAACAAGCGAGGGTCGGTGACCAAGGCCCGTGCCAGCGCAATGCGTTGCCGCTGCCCGCCCGACAGGCCTACGCCCTGCTCGCCCACCACGGTGTCGTAGCCTTCCGGCAAGCCCAGGATGAAGTCGTGCGCCCCGGCGAGTTGCGCGGCGGCGACGATGCTTGCCATCGGCATGCCGGGCTCCCGTAATGCGATGTTCTCGCGCACGCTGCGATTGAATAAGCGGTTCTCCTGCAGCACCACGCCGATCTGGCGCCGCAGCCATTGCGGGTCCAGCAGCGCGAGATTGTGGCCATCCAGCAGGATGCGACCGCCTTGCGGCACGTGCAGTCGCTGCAGAAGGCCGGCGATGGTGCTTTTGCCCGAACCCGACGGCCCCACCAGCGCCAGCATGGTGCCGCGCCGACACTCAAAACTGAGCCCGCGCAAGATGTCCGGCCCCTGTGGCCGATAGCGAAACTGCACCGCCTCAAACGCAATCTGGCCTTGCATCGGGGGCTGCTGGCCGTGGGTGGCAATGCGTTCAGGTTCCGGCAAGGCGTGCATCAAGGTGCCAAGCCGCTTGAGCGAGACGCCCGCCTGCTGGAGTTCCTGCCAACACTGCGCCAGCCGCAAGACCGGTTGCGCAATGCGCGCCGCGATGAGGTTGAAACCCACCAACTCCCCCACCGTCAGCGCACCGCTCATCACCAGACGCGCGCCCAGCCACAGCGTGGCGACCGTAGTGAGTTTTTGCAGAAAGTTCATGCCCTGGGTAAAGAGACTCGCCACGCCGGAGGCCGACTGGCTGGCCAGGCCCGAGGCCACCAGCAGTTCGTCCCAGCGTCTGGTTTGCGCGGCTTCCACCGCTGCGGCCTTGAGCGTTGCGATACCGCTGACAGATTCCACCAGAAACGCCTGCGCCTCGGCGCTCCGCACTTGGCGGGCTTCGAGGCGCGCGCGAAATAACGGCGTCAGCAACAAGGTCATCAGCACCTGCAGCACCAGCCCCACCGCCACCACCGCCGTGAGGCTGGCGTGATAGCAGAGCAGCAGCGCGAGAAAGCTGCCCGCGAACAGCAGGTCGATGACGAGCATCAGCGCCGGGCCGGTAAGAAACGCCCGCAAATGCTCCATTTCGCGCACGCAGGCCACCGTATCGCCCACCCGCCTTGCTTCAAACCAAGCCAGGGGCAAGCGCAGGAGATGCCGCCAAACGCGCGCGCCCAGCGCCACATCGAGACGGGTCGCGGTGTGCAGTAAAAGATGCTGCCGGAGCGCGCCGAGCACAATCTCGAAACCACTGCACAGCAGGAGCCCCACGCACAGCACGTCCAGCGTGGAGGGCCGCTGATAGGCCAGCACCTTGTCGATCACAACCTGAAAAAACAGCGGTGCCGCGAGCGACAACAGTTGCAGAAACCCGGTGGCGACGAGCGCTTCGAACAGCGCTGCGCGATGACGGCGGAGAATGGGCCACCACCAGCCGCGACCCGCGTTGTCGGTCTCGCCGGGGCCGCGCGAGCGGGGATGGGCCAACAACACCTCGCCCTGCCATTGGCCAAGAAAGGCCTCGCGCGCGACGACGGTGGGCGCCGCGCCGGGCGCCTGAATGAGCACCTGCTCCGACTGTAGTCCTGCCAACACCACGTGCTCGCCGTTGGCGAGTGGCGCGAGCACGGGAAACGGCAGCCGCGCTAACTGTTCGGGCGCCGGCCGCACCCACCGCGCCGCCAGCCCGAGGCGGCGCGCGGCATCACATAGGGCAGGCTTGGTGAGCGGCGCGCTGTGCTCGCCAGACGCATCGCGGAGCGCGCTGGCCTCGGCGGGCACCCCGTGCAGCCGTGCCATGAGCACCAAGCCCTGCAGCCCGCTGTCCTGCGATCTGGGCACCGACATGGTCCCGCACCTCCTTGATTGAGAGGTGAGGAAGCGTGTCAGTGAGGGAGGGTTTGCGTCTCGCGCCGGGCGGCGGGGCGGAGCCATGCGGGAAGGATTCCCGCCGGCGCCCGGACGCTTGCGCCAGTGGCGCGGCGCGCTGGCGCAAGCGGCGCTTCGGGCAGCGCTAAACAAGTCCCTTCTGGATTGTTCAGCGTGAGGGTCTACGCCTATCAGACATCGACGCTGGCGGCACAGCCCGGTGCCGCCAAGCAGGCGCTGCCGTTTACAGCGCCTCTTCGGCCACTACCAGTTGAGTTCGGTGCCGAACTCCCGCGCATAGCGCGCGGCAAACTCCATCCGGGTGAAACGATGGTTCTGCGTGCCGGCGTGTTCGATTTTGATCGCGCCCATCAGGCTCGCAATGCGACCCGTCACCGACCACTCCAGACCATGCATCAAACCGTAAAGCAGGCCCGCACGATAGGCGTCGCCGCAGCCGGTCGGGTCGCGCAACTGGGCGGGTTTCGCCGCCGGAATTTCCAGCGTGCCGTGATTGCGATACACCACCGAGCCTTCGCCACCGCGGGTCACCACCAGCGCCTGCACGTGCTCGCTGATTTCCGCCAGCGTCCAGCCCGTGCGCTCCTGCATCAGCTCGGATTCGTAGTCGTTCACGGTCACGTAGCTGGCCTGCATGATGAACTGCTTGAGGTCGTCGCCGTTGAACATCGGCAGACCCTGACCCGGGTCGAAAATGAAGGGAATGCCGGCGTCTACGAACTGCCGGGCGTGTTCAATCATGCCCTGACGACCGTCCGGGGCCACGATGCCCAGGGTGGCGCCGGCCACATCGGTCACGCGATTGAGATGCGCTTGTTCCATCGCGCCGGGATGAAACGCGGTGATTTGGTTGTCGTCGAGATCGGTGGTGATGAACGCCTGGGCGGTCATGGTGTTTTCCATCACCCGCACATGGCTGCGGTTAATCCCGAAGCTGTCCATCCACTGCGCATAGGGTTCGAAGTCGATGCCCACCGCGCCCATCGGAATGGGCTCGCCGCCGAGGAGCTTGAGGTTGTAGGCGATGTTGCCGGCACAGCCGCCGAACTCACGGCGCAACTGGGGCACGAGGAAGGACACATTCAGGATGTGGATCTTGTCCGGCAAGATGTGATTCTTGAACTGGTCCTGAAAGACCATGATGTTATCGAAGGCAAAAGAGCCACAAATGAGCGCGGACATGGCGAATTCCCGAAGTTAAAGCAAGGGCGGGAATGGTGCCCTAGGCGTGCGTCCCGCGCCAGTTAGCGCTCGCCGTGCGGCCCCGGCGTGTTGCCCGCCAGCCAGACCTGATGAGCCTCGAGTTCACTTTTTGCCTGCCGCATAAACCCGAGCTCAAGCCCTTCCTCGAAACTGGCGTACACCCGACCCAGCGCCTCGGCGGTGTCGGCCGCGGGCGGATAGGCTCTGCAAAGCCTTAGCTGCGAGCTCGCAATGCGGAGCTGGGCCAAGCGATTGTGCTGTTCCTCAGCCACCGTCATCGCCTGCCGCCAGCGCTGGTCAGCTTCTGCAAGATTGCCGTGCGCCATCGCGACTTCGCCGCGCAGGCGCTGGACTTCGGATTCCAGCCAACGCTCGCTGATGCCGCGATGGGCCAGCAAAGGGTCATTGAGAGTGGCCTCCACCTCATCAATCCGTTCGAAGAACAGCAGGGTGTTGGCCTGCACCATCAGAAAAATATGCAAGCCGATGGTGGCGCCGCTGGCACGCCAGCGCGCGATGGTGTCCCGCACCTCCTCCAGGCCTTCAGGCAGACCCTGTCTGGCCCGGGCCCAACCGCGCACCACTTCGCCGGCCACCTGCAGATAGGGATAGCCGCGCTCGCCGGCCAAGGCCACCACCCGCGTTGCCCAGTGCTCGGCCTGCTCAATCTGCAAGAAAAAATGGCTGTTCCACATCGCGCTTCCGTAGGCGAACACGCGGGAGAACGGATGGTCGATGGCGTCCGCTCGCGCCACGGCGCTCGCCAGTTGCGCCAAGGCTTGATCGGGATAGCCCAGAAAACCTAGCGTCCAGCCCAGAATGCCGCGATTCGCCACGTCGGGGTCCTGGCCAAACTGCGCCACCAGCCCGGCATGTGCGTCGTGTTTGAACAGACTCACCGCCTGCTCCATATGCTGCCGGGCGACGACGAAATTGCCCATCCAATAAGCATTGTTGCCGAGCAGCCGGTGCGCCTCGAGCAACAGCGCCGAGTCCTGCGACAGCGCGGCAAGGTCGAGCAGTTCCTGCCCTATTCGGGCGGCCTCCAGCATCTCGCCCTGACCCTGCCTGAATTGCCACAAGCCGCGCAGCGCGCGAAAAAGCTCCGCGTGATTGCCGACCTGCCGACACAGCTCGCTGGCGCGCGCATAGGCCAACTGCACTTCCGGTGCGGCATAGCTGCGCGCAGTAGCCGCCGCCGTGCCGAGCTCCAGTTGCAGTCGCAATTCGCAGCGCGCGAGGGCGTCGTTGGCCGGGAGTAAGGCCACCAGCTTGAGCGCCTCGCGAAAGAAGTGCATCGCTTCAGCGTTCACATAGGCGTCGGCGGCGCGATTGCCGGCCCGCTCGTAGTAGTCGATAGCTTTGAGCAAGGCCTCCGCGTCGGGCACGCCATCCTCGCCGGCTTTGCGCCAATGGTAGGCCAGCGTGGTAAAGCCTTGCGCGAGGTCGTCGGCGTATTCCTGTTCGTACCACAGGGCCAGCGCCCGATGCAGCTGGCGCCGCTGGGAATAAAGCATCAGCTGATAGGCGCTGTCCTGAATCAGGCCGTTGCGGAACGTATAGCTGAGGTCGAGATCGGGGCCTAGCCCGTCACGGCGCCGTCCCTGCAGGCGGAGCATCTCGTGCGAGCAGAGTTCACCCAGATGGGCGTCCAAGGCCGTCTCGCCCAGCACCATGGGGTAAATCGAAAACAGGGCGCGGCGCGGGAAACTGCGCCCAATCACGCTGGCCACCTTCAGCGTCAGCTGGGCCGGCGCTGGCAGACGGTCGATGCTCGCGTTGATAAGCCCTTCCAGCGTGCCGGCAATTTGCCATTCGCCCGCCTTGCCCGCTTCGGCGGCGACGGCCACCGCGCCGTCGCTGAGCGTTAACAGCCCCCGATGCAGCAAGGCGTTCAGCAAGACCTCGGCAAAGTAGGGATTGCCGTCGCTCCGTTCCCAGAGCAGGGTCGACACCGCCGCCGGCAGATCAGACAGCGCGAGCTTGGCGCACAGCGCGCGCGACAGCGCCTCGCGATCCAGCGGACCGAGGCGCAGATGCGCAGCACCAGCGCGCTCTACAAAGGACTGCAGCTCACCGGCTTGTCGTCGCTGCAGGTCGAGCACCATCTTCAATCCGGGCAAGGCCTCATGCACATGGGCGAGCAGCGCAATGGAGGCGGCATCAAGCCACTGCACTTCCCTTAGCGCCAGCAACAGCGGTCCGCGTTCGCCATGGCCTTGCAGGATGGCCACAACCAGCCGGTGCAAGGCCTCAACGCGGGCGCGCCCGCTGAGCTTGGCGGTGACGTCGGTCTCCGGCCATTCGAGCGCGAACACCGGTCCCAGCAAGGGCGCTTGCGCCGTCAGCGCGGCGTGGTCGGCCAGCGACAACAGCAGGCTGGATCGAAGATTCTCGGTCTCGCCCGTGGCCTGATCGAGCTTCAGACAGTCGGCCAATAGCTGCCGCCAGACGAAATAAGGCGTGTTCGCTTCGATGGCATCGCCCGCGCTCGTGAGGACCTGATAACCCGTCTGCGTGGCATGCGCAGCCAAACCATCGATTAGCCCGCGCGACCCCAGGCCAAGCTCGGCCTCCAGCACCATCAGTCGTGCGGCATCGGCATCCCGGCGTTCAAGGAAAGCGCGCAAGCTGGCGCGCTCGGTGTCGCGCCCGTCGAAACCACTGCCGGGCGCTTCGGTCTGCGGCGCGGGCTCACGGCGCCGACCGGGTTGAAAGATCGCAACCGGCGCCGCCTTGCCCTTCAAGCGCACGGGCGGCAGCGCCAAACATTCAATGCGATCGCCGGCGGCCTCGGCGGTGGGCGCGTCGCAGAGAATGCCGCCCTTGGCGGCGACCATCAGGCGCGCGGCCAGATTCACCACATCGCCCATGACGGTGTATTCGCGTCGCCCATCGCTGCCCACGGCGCCACAAAACGCGGTGCCGGTCGTCACGCCAACCGAGGCGCGAAAGCCGAGCGCAGTCAGGCCTTCATGCATGGCCTGCGCGGCGCGCAAGGCGCGCTCGGGATCATCCTCATGGGACAGCGGCGGCAGGCCCAGCACCGCGATCAAGGAGGCGCCTTTATCATCCACGCTGATTTTGTTGATGCTGCCCTCAAAGCGGTACAGCGCGGCCTGCAAGGCGCAGGTTGCCTGCTGCGCTTCCTCGAGCGGGGTGTCGTAGGTGAAATCCGGCAGGTTGATGAAGACCACCGAGATTGATCGCAACTCGGCGAGCCAGTCGGTTTGACCGGCGTCGAGTCGCGCGCGAATGGCGCCGGGAATGAACTGGCGCAAGGCCTCCAACGTCTCAGGCAGCGCCGCCACCCGCGTGAGCGGTGCCGTCATCGGCGCAGCCTCACTCGCCTCGAGCCGCATCACGCCCTGCCCCAGCGCCGTGGCCGCCGGCTTGCGCGCCAGTAAGCCCCAGGCCTCGGCTGAGAACACCACGTCACCCGGCTCGGCCTCGCCGTTGGCAACGCCGACCTGGCTGAGCGGCGCGCCGGCGATCAGCAATTCCCAGCGCTTGAACACGCCGCCCAGCTGCATGGCGGCGATCTGCCCGGCGCCGATGGCCACCTTGAGCGAGAGCTGCACCTCGTCGCCTACCTCAAACCGATGCAGCCGGGCCTGAATCCGCCGGGCGCTGTCCAAGACGGTCTGTGCGAGCGCCGGCAGTTCGTCATCGCGCTGCGCGGGCCACAGCGCAAGCAAGGCGTCGCCGGCGAACTTCACCACATCGCCACCGGCCTCGGTGATGAGCGCGATGAGTTCGCCAAAGTAGGTGTTGAGATAGCGCGTGAGGTCCTCGGCACCCGAGGGGCCGCGCGCCGCGAGGCGTTCTGTCAGCGCGGTGAACCCAGAAATATCAGCGAACAAAACCAGCGCCGGAAAGTTTTCGGCGCTGGGTTCATCCAGCGAAGTGAGCCCGGCGTTGTAGCGCCGGATGACCAACGAGGGCACAAAGCTGGCGAGCGTAGGCAGGAGACCGGTCATGATGGCGAGCACAGGTTCCGTAGCGATACCGGGGCTCCGAGTGTGCCACTAAAAGCCCGCTCAGTCGCTCGCAGGGAGCTCGTCTTTGGCGACTTCGGTGCGATTGCGACCCTGCTCTTTCGCGCGATAAAGCGCCGCATCGGCCTGCGCCAGCAAAGTCTCGACTGAGAGATTGAGCCCCGGGCCGAGTTCGGCCACGCCCAGACTCACCGTGACGATCCCGAGCGGATGGTGCGTGTGTTTAATCTGCTGGGCCATCACCTGCAGGCGCAGTAATTCGGCGACGCGTAGCGCGCCAGACGCTTCGGTCGCGGGCAGGATGAGCGCGAACTCCTCACCCCCATAACGGCAGGCAAGGTCGTCTGGTCGCTGCACAACCTCCTTGATCACCCGCGCAATGGCGCGCAAACACACATCGCCTTCGGGATGCCCCAGCGCATCATTGAATTTTTTGAAGTAATCGACGTCCAGCATCACGAGCGACAAGGATTCACGCCGTCGCTGGGCGCGATCCCAGGCTTGATTGATGCCTACGTCGAAGGCTCGCCGGTTGCCCAGCCCGGTCAGATGGTCTTGCAGTGCCAGGTTCTCGAGTTTGTCGTTGGCTTCGGTGAGCGACTGCGTTCGCTGCTGCACCAGCGCCTCCAGTTCGCTGTTGCGGACTTCCAGCAGTTGTCGCTCGGCGTGTCGATGCCGCAGTTCCCTGCTGATAAAGCCGGCGGCTGCCAGCACCACGACGAACACGAAAAAGCCCAGCGCAAAGTATAAATTCTGAAACTGCGCTGCCAGCGTCTGGAGCACTTCGAGGTGGTCCTGACGATAAATAACGAGGCTGTCGAGTTCTGGCAGCGCGCTGACGAAGAAGTAGCTTGTGCCGAGTTGATGCCGCTGGATGCGAGCGCCGGGCTGCTTGAGGCTTAACAACGACTGCAAGTCTGCCGGCAGACGTTCGTTTTGGTCGGGACGGGCCTCTTCGCGTAGCAACACCTGACCATCAGTCCGAACAACATAGTACGGCGCGAGTTCAAGGGCCCCTTGCCTCGAGCGCACCGTCAGCGAGCGCAATAATTCTTTCACCAGCAGGTCGTGGCCGACGGACCCGGCCCAAATCCCGTCTCTGAAAAACGGCGCGATCACGCTCACCATCCATTGCCCGGCAGTCTCATCAAAACTGACGGGGGTCCAGCGGGCACCATGGTCGCGATTTTGCGCGGGCGAAGTGAGTTGCACCCAGGGCGTCGCGCGGTAATCGGTCTCGGGCGTGGCGTTAAAAATAAACTCGGGGTCGTCGGGAAAGAAGATCGCCTCGCCGTTGACCAGCGGCAGCACCCAGCTGCTCGCAAAACGACCATTCAGCGCGCCCTGACGAAAAAGATTGGTGATTCGATAAGCCCGAACGAACATTCGCCGCAGGCCGTCATCCAGCGTCACGCTGGCAGGAATCCAGATACCGGCGCTGACTCTGGCATCAAATTGATCGCGGCGGCTGCGGAGCACGCCGTCCGGGGAGAGCGCGGTCAGACTCTCGAGCGAAATCGATTCTTCGCTGAGCTCTGCCGAGCGAAAGGACATTTCAGTAGCAAAACGTCCAACACTGGCCTGTGCGACTGCCAGATCGGCTTCAAGGCGGCTACTAGCGCCCTCCATCGCCACTTCAATCGCATCGAGCCTCTGGTTCACCAGGTAATCGGCCACCAGCCGGTATTCCAGCGTCAGCGCACCGATGACCATCACGACCACCAGCGCTAGCGCGCCATACGCGCGACCGAGGACCTTGCGGCCTCGTGGTTCGTCTAGAGCGGTGAGCGACAAGCCTTCCATGGGCGCAGTGGACGTCCTTAGGGGGGAAGAGGTTCCGCCCCGGCAGCGGCCCTTGGCAAGCCTAACAGCGGAGCGAGGAAGTGGCCGGTGTAAGAGCCCGGCAAGGCCGCGATTTCTTCCGGCGTCCCCACGCCCAGAATCGTGCCGCCACCGGTACCGCCTTCGGGCCCGAGGTCGATCACCCAGTCGGCGGTTTTGATCACATCGAGATTGTGCTCAATCACCACAATGGTGTTG